>CAXMOE010000066.1:0-12950 GCA_964194835.1 uncultured Flavobacteriaceae bacterium
ATCGACTTAAATGGCAGTTGGTCGTATTTAAATCCCGCTTGGGAAAAACTCACAGGTTTTAAGGTAGAGGACTGTCTAGGGAAGCACTACAGTGATTACTTAATGGACAATCTTGGACAACCCCTAAAAGACTTAATAGATTTGTCCAACCCGAATTTCAATACCTCCAGTAGAAGTATTGAGTCCCTGACTCCAGATGGACAAAAAAAATGGCTTGATTTTTCCTTAAAAGGCATCAAATCTGCTGAAGGAACCATAGATGGCTACATTGGAACCATTGTTGACATAAGTGATCTAAAAAAAACGGAGTTGGCTCTTATTGGAGCTAAAGAAAAAGAAACCAAAGCGAATAAAGCCAAGGACGAGTTTTTGTCCACTATGTCGCACGAAATTAGAACCCCACTTAATGCGGTAATTGGTATTAGCCATCTTTTATTTGGAGGATCCAAAAAAAGAGCAATTAGAAAACCTCAATGCACTTAAGTATTCTTCCGAGCACTTGTTGGGGTTGGTAAACGATATTTTGGATTTTAATAAGATAGCGTCTGGTTCACTGGAATTGGAAGAAAGAGATTTTAGTTTGGAGCATATTCTTAACGGAATCCATAGTATTTTTCATATTAAGGCCAAAGAAAAGAATTTAAAATTTACAATAAAAAAGGACCATTCACTGCCTGAAATGTTCAAAGGAGATAGTACAAGAGTTGCCCAAGTTATAACCAACTTGATCAATAACGCCATAAAGTTTACGGAAAAAGGAAGGGTAACCCTTGATGTTGACCTCGCTGATGAAATGCAAGACGCCTATCTTGTTGAGTTTAAAATAACAGATACGGGCATTGGGATACCCAAGAATAAGAAGGACAAAATTTTCAACTCATTTGCCCAAGCAAATTCAGATACTACAAGAAAATATGGCGGTACTGGATTGGGATTGGCCATTTGTAAAAAGTTGCTGGAATTTATGGGTAGTGATCTTTTTGTAGATAGTAAAGTAGGCAAAGGTTCCGAATTTAGCTTTTTCTTAAGCTTGAAAAAGAGTGACAAGACCAGTCTTCAAAATAATGAATATGAAATAGATACGCCCGATTGCAATAAGCTAGATAATTTGAAGGGCGTAAAAATTCTGGTAGCCGAAGATAACAAGCTAAACATATTGGTCATCAAAAAGTTCTTGAAAAAATGGCAAGTGAACTTTGATATTGCGGAAAATGGTCTACTTGCACTCGACAAAGCGCTTACCAATAGTTATGATATGATTTTAATGGACTTGCAAATGCCCGTAATGAATGGATTTGACACTAGTATGGCCATTAGGGAGACCAATATTCCCTTGAACAAAGTCATTCCTATTTATGCATTATCCGCTTCCACAGGTATCGACATTAAACACAAGATTGAAGAATTCGGAATGAACGGTCTTATTACCAAACCTTTCAATCCTTCGGAACTATATAGAACCTTGTCTAAAATCATCTTCAATAAACATGTGTCTTAACAGTAAAATTCCGAAAGCCTTAACCCAACAAATTCTTTTAAATTAAAAAACCTATCAGGTTAAATCCAAAGAGATAAATCCTGAACTTGCCTCAGGAGTAATAACTCGACCAACCTAATAGGCATATTTTTAATTGTAATTACAAGATATAATCGGTACTGACAAAGTTGGAGAGTTTGGTTTCCAACAATTTTTCCAGAATATCATTGTTCAGCTTATTATCCTTGGAAGCCACAAAGGTTCTTATAGAGAATGAACGCAAAGCATCATGTACACTCAATGTTGCAACTGCAGAATCCTTTCTTCCCGTAAAAGGATACACATCAGGTCCCCTTTGGCACGAACTATTTAAATTTACCCTACATACCAAATTTACCAAGGTATCAATCAAAGGTGCAAGAGTATATACATCTGAACCAAACAAACTAACCTGTTGCCCATAATTGGACTCTGCCATATCGTTCAAGGGTTGTTCAATGTCATTAAAGGTAACTATGGGGACCACGGGGCCAAATTGTTCTTCTTGATATACCCGCATATCCTTATTAACGGGATACAATACTGCTGGCCAAATAAAATTATCTGAATGCTCCCCTCCTTTTTTGTTCAAAATCTTGGCTCCTTTAGTCGTTGCATCATCTATCAACTCTTGAATATAGGCTGGTTTATCCTTTTCTGGTAAAGGTGTAAGCTTAACTCCCTTATCCCAAGGATTGCCAAACGTTAAAGCATCTACCCGTTCTACAAATCGCTTGTTAAACTCATCGACAATATCTTCATGCACGTAAACTACTTTTAATGCCGTACAACGCTGTCCGTTAAAGGAAAGTGTTCCCGCGATACATTCGTCAATGGTCAAATCCAAATCGGCATCAGGCAATACAATAGCGGGATTTTTAGCTTCCAATCCCAAGACCAATCTCAATCGGTTACTTTTCGGATGCAGGTCTTGCAATGCATTGGCCGATTTGCTATTTCCAATAAGAGCCAACACATCAACCTTACCAGTCTTCATAATTGGACTTGCCACTGATCGTCCCCTTCCGAAAATAATATTTACCACACCCTTGGGGAAACTACTCTGAAATGCTTCCAATAATGGAGCTATCAACAACACCCCTAATTTTGCCGGTTTAAAAATGGTGGTGTTGCCCATTATTATTGCCGGAATCAACAAGGTAAATGTTTCGTTCAAAGGATAATTATAAGGCCCCAAACACAAAACCACACCCAAAGGTCCACGTTTAATATGTGCATAGACTCCGTCATTTTTTTGAAACTTGGCGGCGTTCCTCATCAATTGTTTGTAATCTTCAATAGTGTCTTCAATATATTCGACAGTACGATCAAATTCTTTTTGGGAATCTGGAAGTGATTTTCCTATCTCCCACATCAATAATTTAACTACCTCTTCCCTTTTTACCTTCATCTTCCCCACAAAGATTTCCATACATTGAATACGATCTCTAACGTGCATTGTAGGCCAAACTCCTTGGCCCTCACCATAAGCTCGACAAGCAGCATCAAGGGCATCCAATGCCTCTGTTTCACCCATATCAGGAACACTACCCAATAAGGTGGGCGCATATTCTTTTGTAGAGGAAATAGTAGAATACACCTCTGTGGAGTTACCATTCCATTCCTTTAATTCCCCATCTACCAAATAGTTTTTTTGCTGGACGATATCAGTGATTTGATATTCTGCAGGTATAGTGGTCAGTACATTGCTCATATAATGTTCTTTTATATTGAATATTGATTTAAATCGGAATTATCATTGAATCGAATAATAAATCCTTGTTTTTAAAGTAAAGATCCCTGATAAATTAGGGACTTAAATATTATACAATTGGTTTCATTGCCGTCATGGAAGCCCTTAGCCTTGCACCTACAACCTCAACAGTATGTTCCCTAAGGTCCTTGTTTACCTCTATGAGTTTGGCATTATCTACTCCATTGTCCTTTCCTTCAACGTACTTTTTACCAATGACATCTACATCAATTTTCTGCATAAAATCGGCCAATAAAGGTTTACATGCATGATCAAATAAATAACAACCGTATTCAGCGGTGTCCGAAATTACCCGTTTCATCTCGAATAATTTTTTTCTAGCTATCGTGTTGGCAATCAAGGGTGTCTCGTGCAACGATTCATAATAAGCAGATTCTGCAATGATGCCTGATTCGGTCATGGATTCAAAAGCCAGTTCTACACCAGCACGAACCATAGCTACCATAAGTAGCCCATTATCATAAAACTCTTGTTCGGATATTTTGTCATTGCCGGCAGGAGTTTTTTCAAATGCAGTTTCCCCTGTTGCAGCTCGCCATGTCAACAAATTCTTATCATCATTGGCCCAATCTTCCATCATGGTCTTGGAAAAATGTCCACTCATGATATCATCCATATGTTTTTGGAACAACGGGCGCATAATGTCCTTTAATTCTTCAGAAAGGTCAAAGGCCTTTATTTTTGCAGGATTGGACAATCTGTCCATCATATTGGTAATCCCTCCATATTTAAGACCTTCAGTAACGGTTTCCCATCCATATTGAATTAATTTGGAAGCATAGCCAGCGTCGATACCTTTTTCTACCATTTTGTCAAAACAAAGAATAGATCCAGTTTGTAATAAACCACAAAGAATGGTCTGTTCCCCCATTAGATCCGATTTTACTTCGGCTACAAAAGAAGACTCCAATACTCCGGCTTTGTGACCTCCAGTAGCTACCGCATAGGCCTTGGCTTGCAAAAATCCTTTGCCTTCTGGGTCATTATTTGGGTGTACAGCAATTAATGTAGGAACTCCAAACCCTCTTTTATATTCTTCCCGAACTTCTGAACCAGGACATTTGGGAGCGACCATAATTACAGTTAAATCCTTTCGTACCTGCATTCCTTCTTCCACAATATTGAATCCATGTGAATAGGATAAGGTGGCGCCTTGCTTCATCAAAGGCATTATTGTACTGATTACATTGGTATGTTGTTTGTCGGGTGTTAAATTAATCACTACATCGGCATTGGGAATCAGTTCTTCATAAGTGCCGACGGTAAATTCATTTTCCTTCGCGTTTTTATAGGACTGTCGCTGTTCCTTTATCGCAGCTGCACGAAGCGTATACGAGATATCCAATCCAGAATCCCGCATATTTAACCCTTGGTTGAGACCCTGTGCCCCGCAACCAACTATAACAATTTTTTTTTCCTTTAAGGCGGATACACCATCTGAAAATTCTGTTGATTCCATGAATCTACATTTTCCCAATTGGGTCAATTTATCTCGTAACGATAGTGTATTAAAGTAATTTGCCATTTTCTAATTTTATTAATTTTTGGTTTTAATTATTTGATTATTTACTGTGTTGGAAGCCATTTAACAAGGCAGAAATCTGCATTTCGGCTTTCGAAACGGTAATTCTCCCGGAACGTACGAACTGCATAATCCCAAACGGTTTTAAATGTTGGTACATATCATCTATTTCGCTTCTTCTCCCAGACTTGGCCAATACAAAATACTCCCTGGCCACCGTCACAATTTGTGAATTACTTTCCTTTATTATATTTTGGATCTGTCGTTCGTCAAATAACAAATGTGAAGCAATTTTGAACAATGCAGACTCCTGATATATTGTCTCATCATCTGTATGGTAGAATGCTCTGATCACCTCAATTTGTTTCTCAATCTGACCAACAATTTTCCTCGCCGTCTCTTCCGTTGTAAAAGTTACAATAGTAAACTTAGAAACGTGGTCAATTTCTGATTTTGAGACATTTAAGCTTTCTATATTAATGTGACGCTTTAAGAATATTCCTGATATTCTATTCAGTAGTCCTACATTGTTTTCGGAATATACCGATATCGTAAACCATTCTTTTTCCATAAGTCGTTCTCTTTGGCGACCTCGCCTTAACCGAAGTCAATTCAAAGGTTATTTTAACTAGTGTTTAATCTATTATTACTTGTATCCTATTACTATTTTTTAGCAGCAACAATCAACCCTGTTGACCAGTTCATTTTGGTGATACTAAAATCTTTCCTATTTTCCAGATAATCAACTAACTTGTCTACATTTTCTTGATGACCTACCGGCCAATTAGGTTGGAAAGACATATCATCAATGATATAAAAACCACCAACCTTTACCAATTTGAGCACATCCTCAATTTCACTGTATTTTCCTGGCCAAGCATCTGCAAATATCAAATCGAATTCATCCCCTTTATAACTGGTGATCCATTCTGTTGCGTCTTTACATACAATTTCAACCCTTTTATCCTTCTCAAAATAATTCTTGGCAATTTCAATCAATTTTGGGTCATTGTCTACAGTAATCAGTTTCGATCCCTCGTCCATTCCCTCAATCATCCAAGACAACGATTGCCCTATTCCCGTTCCTAGTTCCAATAAATTAGATTTTGGTTTGGAAGTAATCAATGTCTTTAATAAAGTCCCTATATAAAGGTCAGAAGGCATTGTAAAGCCTATTTCCTTGGATTTTCTTTCAATTTCTGAAAGATTTCTGGGTTTGTCCAAAATGTTTATATCGTTCATTTTCTGATGTGTCAAGTGGCATATCAACCTAGTGTACCCAACTTATTTAAGACGTATATCCGAAACAGAGGCCCCCGAAGGTATCATTGGGAACACGTTATCTTCCTTTTCTACAACGACTTCCATGAAATATGCATCCTTGGAAGCAATCATCTCTTGTACTGTTGATTTTAAATTCTTACGTTCGGAAACCCTTTTTGATTTAATACTATATCCTTCCGCGATTTTAACAAAATCCGGATTGGTCATTACGGTAGAGGCATACCGGCTTTCAAAAAACAATTCTTGCCATTGGCGTACCATGCCTAAATGACTGTTGTTCAACACTACAATCTTCACTGGGGTTTTGTTTTGAAATATTGTGCCCAATTCCTGAATGGTCATCTGATAACCACCATCCCCTATAATTGCAACCACTTCCCTATCCATGGCACCCATTTTAGCGCCAATTGCCGCAGGTAAGGCAAATCCCATGGTTCCCAACCCACCAGAAGTAATATTGCTTTTACTTTGATTGAACTTGGCATATCTACAGGTAATCATTTGATGTTGACCTACATCACTAACCATTACTGCCTTGCTATCCGTGGCCAAATTGATTTCCTCTATTACCTCGGCCATGGTCAATCCGTCATTGATAGGATGTAATTCATGTTTGATCACCTCATCAAACTCTATTTTATATTTCTTCTTGAATTCGTTATGCCAAGCATCATGGCTATTTTTATTGATCATTGGCAATAACAGACCCAATGTCTCTTTTGCATGTCCAATAACGGCAACATCTACCTTTACGTTTTTATCGACTTCTGCAGGATCTATCTCAAAATGGATAATCTTGGCTTGCTTGGCATAAGTATCCAGGCTTCCGGTAACCCTGTCGTCAAATCGCATACCAATAGCAATCAACAAATCACACTCGTTAGTAAGGACATTAGGTCCATAATTACCATGCATACCTACCATACCCACATTCAAAGGGTGTTCGGTATCCATTGCTGAAAGTCCCAAGATAGTCCACGCGGCAGGAATTCCTGCCTTTTCAACAAGTTCTTTTAATTCTGCTTCCGCCTCTCCCAAGATTACTCCTTGTCCGAAAACGATAAACGGTTTTTTGGCTGAATTTATCAATTCTGCAGCTGTTTCTATTACCTGAAGATCTGGTTTAGGAAAAGGATTATAACTCCTTATCCCCTTACAATGTTCATAGCTAAAGTCAAATTCTTCAAACTGAGCATTTTTGGTAATATCTACAAGAACAGGTCCTGGACGGCCAGATTTTGCTATATAAAAAGCTTTGGCCATGATGTCTGGAATTTCAGCAGCTTTAGTAATCTGATAGTTCCATTTGGTGACCGGTGTGGAAATTCCAATTATATCTGTTTCTTGGAAAGCATCGGAACCTAATAAATGTCTAGGAACCTGACCAGTAATACATACCATTGGCGTGGAATCTATTTGGGCATCAGCCAATCCTGTAACCAAATTCGTTGCTCCGGGACCAGAAGTTGCCATGGCCACCCCAACTTTCCCAGTTACCCTTGCAAATCCCTGGGCTGCATGTGTAGCTCCTTGTTCATGCCGTGTTAGGATATGCGTAAGTTTATCCTGAAATTTATATAATTCGTCATATACGGGCATGATTGCACCCCCAGGGTAACCATAAATAAGATCTGCTCCTTCTGCCAATAAGCAGTGGATAATTGCTTCCGCTCCACTAATTTTAATGGTTGCCTTTTTTTCCATTTCCGTCTTTTTCACTTTCAATGTTTCCATACTCTTTAATTCTATTATGGACATCAAGACTATCCCTTTATTGATGTCAGGGGATCTTTTCGATGCGAAACTTCAATAAAATGTTTACTAAAACTCATCGGTAACACAGCCCAAGGAGGCTGAGGAAACCGTTTTTGCATATTTATACAAACTCCCTTTTTTTACTTTAAGAGGTGGCTGCACCCAAGCTGCCCTTCGCCTATTTATTTCTTCATCGGATAAATTTACAGAGATATTGTTCTGCTCAGCATCTATGGTAATGATATCTCCATCCTTTAACAAACCTATAGTTCCTCCATCTTGTGCTTCAGGAGCTACATGTCCTACTACAAAACCATGTGTTCCTCCAGAAAAGCGACCATCGGTAATCAAAGCAACATCTTTTCCAAGACCTACACCCATTATCGCGGCAGTTGGTTTTAACATCTCAGGCATTCCCGGACCTCCTTTTGGTCCCTCATAACGGATTACTACTACATCACCTTTTTGCACAAGACCGTTTCTTATTCCGTCATTGGCAATAAACTCTCCATCAAATACTTTGGCTGGACCTTTGAAATATAAGCCTTCTTTCCCTGTAATCTTTGCAACAGACCCATCCTGTGCCAGATTTCCGTATAAAATACGTAGGTGTCCAGTAGCTTTGATCGGATCGTTCAGAGGTTTTACAACATCTTGGCCTTCTAATAAGCCAGGGACATCTGCTAAATTTTCGGCTACTGTTTTACCTGTAACTGTTAAGCAATCTCCATGCAACATCCCGTTGTCCAACATAAATTTCATCACGGCTGGAATTCCACCAACCCGATGGACATCTTCCATCAAAAATTTACCGCTAGGTTTTAAATCAGCCAGAAAAGGCGTAGTATCACTAATTTTTTGAAAATCATCCAATGTGAAATCTATTTCAGCGGCTTTGGCGATTGCCAAAAAGTGCAATACTGCATTAGTGGAACCTCCCATGATAATAATCAATCGTACCGCATTTTCAAGTGACTTTCTGCTAATGATGTCACTTGGCTTTAAATCATTCTCCAATAAATATTGTAATGCTTTTCCCGAATCTATGCAATCTTGTTTTTTCTCGGCACCAATGGCCGGATTAGACGAATTGTAGGGAATTGCCATTCCTAAAGCCTCTATAGCAGAGGCCATAGTATTCGCTGTATACATTCCCCCACAGGCTCCGGCACCAGGACATGCATTATGAATCACACTTTTATAAGTTTCCTCATCAATGGTCCCGGCAACTTTTTCACCCCAAGCCTCAAAAGCTGAGACAACATCCAATTTCTTGCCATTTAGACATCCCGATGCGATGGTTCCTCCATATACAAGAACCGATGGTCTGTCCAACCGTATCATTGCCATTAATGCTCCTGGCATGTTCTTATCACATCCAACCACAGTAATCAATCCGTCATAGTTCATTGCCTGGACTACTGTCTCCATGGAATCTGCAATAATATCCCTTGAAGGAAGAGAATACCGCATTCCATAAGTGCCCATGGATATTCCATCACTTACGCCAATGGTATTAAATATTAAACCAACCATACCTCCCGCATTTGTACCTTCCTTTACATAGGTGGCCAAATCGTTTAGGTGCATATTGCAGGGATTGCCTTCATAACCAGTACTACCTATACCGATCAGTGGTTTTTTCATATCCTTGTCCGTAAGGCCAATTGCATGTAACATCGCCTGAGCGGCCGGTTGAGTAGGGTCTTGGGTAACGTTTTTACTGTATTTATTTAGTTCCATTGAACGATTTACTTACGATTCTTAATTCCCATTGATTATGGTACAACTATCAAAGATATATGTTTAAAAAACCTCATTTTTTTTACAATGTTTATTGATTTAAATTCAATTTTGTCAATATTGACTTATAATACTGATATTCAATAATTTAAAGGTGTATTTTATATCATATTCAATAATATTATTTAACCCTTTTCGTCAAGATATTCGCTTCATATTGGCCCCCACAATGTTAAATAAAGGAAATGATTGGATAACCTACTTCTTTACCCTCTTTCCAAACTTCCATTGAAATATGTAAAAAAACAAAAAATGTTTATAGGATATTTGGAAACAATTATTACAGGGTAATTAGAAAATCGGTGTCGGGAAATTAAACCAGTTTGAAGGAAATACGGTCCCTAAATTTCTTTTGTGACAATATAGAAATTGCCTTTTGGGATAATTGAAGTATCCTAGGATATCCACCGGTAGTCTGTCCGTCCATCATCAGAACAATCAACTTGCCCGAGGGTGTAATCTGTACCGTTCCAGGAAGGGTGGCAGAGGTAAGCATAGAAATAGTATGCCCCTCAATCAAATTCTCAAGTTGATAGGCCATGCGGTTGTTCTCTTTTGCAATAGTAAAGTCCTCAGAAAATAAGGCTTCCAGTTGTTTATCCGTCAACAGACCATATTCTGGACCAACATGAACCCCCAAAACTGTTTCATCCAGCAAGGAATCTACTTTTAACTCCTGTATTTTTGGCTCAAAAAATGCACAAGCTTCATAAGGCACCTCGCTTTTATCCTTTAAACGGTTAACTTCCGTCATGGGTTTATAAAAAGAACGACTTCCCAATATAATCGGTGTTACGAATCCATGCTTAACAGCCAAATAACCTCGAAAACCTTTTTCCAGTTTGCCATAGGAAAGGATATCCCCACTACTAACCTTGTAGACTTTATAATTCTGTACGGGCTCGTTGTTTAATGTTGCAGCCAATTCTGCGCCAGCCAAACAGATATAGGTGTCTTCATCAAATTCCAAAGTGGGGCCCGTCATGGTAATTTCCAAGACCGCTGAGGTTGCGGGATTTTCGAGAAGCATATTAGCTTTGGATACCGCATAGTCATCCATCACCCCAGAAACTGGAACTCCCTTGTCCCGATAGCCAAACCTCCCCGAATCTTGGATTGTTGTAAAAAATCCTGATTTCAACAATTTAAGCATCTATCTTAATTTTTTCCATTTGATAAATTCCCACTTCCCCTTCTATCTTATGTAAATCGTACTCCGCCTTTGAAATCTGATAAAACTGTATTCGGTCACCAACGTTGACAAAGCAAGGCTTATCTTTTTCTTTATCAAAAATAGGCACGGAACAGTTGCCAATTATATTCCATCCCCCTGGGGATTCTTGAGGATAAATTCCAGTTTGTTTTCCTGCCAAACCCACTGCTCCTTTTTCGACTTTTTGCCGCGGGTTTGCCCTTCTTTGGGTTTCAAGGGAAGGCGGTAAACCTCCCAAGTACATAAAACCTGGTAAAAAACCAATCCCATAGACAGTATAGATGTTTTCGGTATGCATGCTTATTACCTCCGGAATACTTTTCCCCAATTGTTCTGATACCTCCCCTAAGTCTATACCAAACTCCAATTCATAACAAACGGGTAATCTCCAAAGAAACTTTTGAACCAAAGTCCTTTGCTCCATACCTGAGTACCAGTCGAGCAGTTTTCTTTTAAATTTATCAAAATCGAAGGGAGATTTTCTATGGATCAAGGTTAGGGAGTTGTACGAAGGAACTTGTTCCCAATCTTCTTGATCAAGACAATGAGTCTTTAAATATTGACCAAATTGAAGAATATCATCCAAAATTGGCTCTTCCACTTTTTTTGGCCATTCCACCAAAATGGCATGAACACCAAAAGGCCTAATAGAAATGGGATAATTGCTCACTTTTTGAGGTAAATATTTTGGTTAGGTAACTGTTCCGAAAGATACGTCAATATTTGTAAAGCAGCAGGAGTATCACCATGGACACAAAAAGTGTCACCAAATATTCTAATGGTACTTCCAGTTACTGTAACTACCTCTTCATTTCTTACCATGGAAACGATATGTTTCAGGACAGCCTTGGGATCTTCAATCAATGCATTGGGTTTAGTACGGGAAACTAAACTGAGGTCTGTATTATAGTTTCTATCTCCAAATGCTTCTCGTTTAATCCGAAATCCTTGATAAAAAGCCTCTTTTTCAATTTCAGATCCGTATGGAACATAAAGAAAAACGGTCGATTTATATCTTTCAATGGTTTTTAAAAATGTTTTTGCGAGTTCAAGATCAACTGCAACCATGTTATATAAAGCTCCATGTGCCTTAATATGATGCAACTCCACTTGCTCATTTTCTAAAATGGTAACCAAACTATGTATTTGTTCTGCAATACTCGCCTGTAAAACCTCAGGAGCAATATCCATCTCAGCCCTTCCAAAATTTTTTATATCAGGATAGGATGGGTGCGCCCCTATTTTTACTTGATGTTTTTTCGCTAATTGCACCATCCCGAGCATGGAATCCTTGTCACCAGAGTGACCTCCACAAGCAATATTACATGAGGAGATTAAGGGAAACAGCAGCTCTTCATTCCCCACTCCTTCACCGACATCACAATTGATATCAATATTTATATCATCCATTTAAAAAAGTCCAAACACTTTTAAAATACTCTTAACCCCCAATACTATAGCAAGGGTTATAATGACAAATCCAAGGAGATTTTGCACAATTGTATTTTTGTAAATCCCCATAACTGAAGTCTTATTCACAACCCATAAAAGGAAAACTGTAATTATTGGCAATAATATCCCATTCGTTACTTGTGCAAATTTGATAATCTCTATGGGTTTTATTCCAAAAGATAGGAAAAAAACACCCAATCCGAGAATAGACATCCATACAATTCTAAATTTACTATCCTTCATGTCGGCTTTCCAATCAAAACAACTGTTAACAACATAGGCTGCCGCCAAAGGTGCGGTTATTGCGGAGGTTACCCCCGCAGCAAACAATCCGATTCCCATGAAGTATTTAGCACTATCACCATATAGAGGCTCCAATCCCTTGGCCAAATCCAGTACACTGGTAATCTCTTTATTGGGAATTGCTGAGGCAGCAATAATAATGGCCATTGAAACCAATCCACCAAGTGTTATGGAAACCATAGTATCCCATTTGGCAGTTTTAAGGTCGTTTTTGGACTTCCATTTTTCACTCACCAACGAAGCATGCAAAAAAAGGTTATAGGGTACTACAGTGGTACCCACCAGGGCAATTATGGTTAAAACACTGTTCTTTGGCATTGAGGGCACC
>CAXMOE010000067.1:0-12541 GCA_964194835.1 uncultured Flavobacteriaceae bacterium
TACAGAAGCTGCTATTTTTAATATAAAAAAATAGGATTTATTTTGCTGTGGAATACTTTCCTCCAAACGTTCCATAAATCGCGCCTCATGTCCTTCCTTCATTTGGAACTTTTCCTCTTTATCTTCCTTAAATAGATTTCTAAGATCCTGTGCCATAATCGTTCATATTTATTGCTTTCTTTAAGTGTCCCTTGCCTCTCAACAAGCGTGTCCTACATGCAGTTTCCGTTATCTGCAGAATTTGTGAAATTTCACTATGATCGTAGCCTTCCATTAAATACAATTGCACTACATACCGATATTTTTCCGGTAAAGTTAAAATGGCAGATTTTACATCGTCGACTGTAATCCTGTCTTCCACTGTCCAATCGTCATCTTCAGCAATGTGCATATAGTTTTCATTAAGCTCTACAAGCTGTTCACGTTTTGATTTTAAAAAATCGATACTCTTGTTGACAACTATTCTTTTTAGCCATGCACCGAAAGTTACTTCTCCTTTATACTGCTCTATTTTTTCAAAAGCTTTTATAAAAGATTCTTGCAGAACGTCTTCCGCATCATCTGAATTTTTCAAAAAACGCATGGCAACACAGAACATTCCATCACAGTACTGTTTATAAAGCTTTAATTGGGCTTTACGATCGTTAGCTTTGCATTGCTCTACTAATTCTATTTGAAACATTTGGTTAGTTTCGTGCTTTGGTTATAGTTGTTGTTCTTTCTAAAGACGACATAAAAATATCAATGTTGCAAAAAAGATTATTTTTATGCAATTATTAAAAAATATGGCTTGAACCAAATTACAATTAAAAATAAACACATAGAGCTGACCATATTGAATTATGGGGCCATTATCCAAAAATTACTGGTAAAAAATAAAAATGGTAAACTCATCAACGTTGTTGTAGGCAATGATAACCCCATCGAATATCTAAATGATGATATCTGTTTAGGGGCTTGTGTAGGTAGATTCGCAGGTAGAATTTCTTCAAAGGGCTTTGAATTAGATGACAAGAATTATCCCTTATATATTGAAAATGATTGTCACCTTCATGGGGGCAAGGAAGGCTTTGCTAAAAAATACTGGAATATAGATGAAGTAGGCCATGATAAGCAACCCTATGTGAAATTATCTTACAGGAGTCCACATATGGAAGAAGGCTATCCCGGAAATCTTACAGCAATGGTCACCTATACCCTAGTAGATAATGCATTGTGCATTACCCACACAGCCCAAACCGATGAGACCACAGTGGTAAACCTTACCAATCATTCCTATTTTAAGTTAGACGATGAGGACAGCATTGACCATTATAATCTGCAATTGCAATGTCCCGAAATATTGGAAACCCGAGAAAACCTGGTACCCACAGGTAAGATTATTTCCGTTAAGAATACTGATTATGATTTTTTAATGGAAAAAAAAATAGGGAAGATTAGATTGGATACTCCTTTCGTAGTTAGTTCGGATACCCAGAAAGCTGCTAGGGTGTATTCCGAAAAATCGGGAATCTTCATGGAAGTTACAACCAATCAACCTGCGGTAGTAGTTTTAACTTCACCTGTAGTTCCGGCCCTCTGTTTTGAGACCCAGAACTATCCCGACGCTCCAAATAACCCTTCTTTTCCATCGAGTATTTTACTTCCTGGAGAAAGCTATCACAATCAAGCAATTTTTAAATTTGGTTTTGTAAATTAGAGGGATAATCATTCAAAATAAATAAACCGATGAAATTCTTAAAATGGTTTTTAATTGTATTCGCCGTATTGGCTTTGTTGTTCTATTTTGTAGGAGCTCCTTATTTAAAGGAACAAACTAAAAAAAACAGCCCTGAAAAGGCCTCAACCTATACCAATAATGGTATGGATTTGTCTGTAACTTATAGTAGTCCCTTTAAAAAGGGTCGTGTAATTTTTGGAGAATTGGTTCCCTACGATCAGGTTTGGAGAACTGGTGCAAATGAACCCACAACCTTTACTTGTACTTCCGACATTACGATTATGGGCAATAATTTACCGGCAGGTACTTATTCACTATGGACAATACCCAATAGCGATAGTTGGAGTGTTATCTTTAACAATGATATCCCGGGTTGGGGAGTTACTTTGAGCAGTGGTGGTAGTGAAACCACACGCAAACCAGAAAACGACGTGGTACAGGTGCAAGTTCCTGTGAAAACCTTATCCGAAATCGTTGAAAGTCTTACTATAGGATTTGAAGAGGGAGAACAACTTAATCTTACCTTTTCTTGGGATACAACAAAAGTTAGTGTTCCCATTAGCAACTAAATTTGAGCAGTCAAAAGAACATAGGTTCAGATAGTATTTCTAAGATTCGATCTTTAAGAAAAAAAAATCCTTCTGTTATAGCACTCACTGAAGGAATCTTAAAAGGTGATAAGATCGCTTTATCCAGGGCAATTACTTTGGTGGAAAGCGCTAACAGAAAACATCTTCAAAAGGCCAATGAGATTATAGAAAATTGCTTGCTCCAAAAAAGTGACAGCATCCGTATCGGTATAACCGGTGTGCCTGGGGTAGGTAAAAGTACATTTATCGAAACATTGGGCAAAACATTAACATCTTTCGGTAATAAAGTGGCTGTACTCGCTGTGGACCCTACAAGTTCGCTGAGTAAAGGAAGCATTTTGGGCGATAAGACCCGAATGCAGGAATTGGTCAAAGACCCCAAGGCATTTATACGGCCTTCGCCCGCAGGGAAATCTTTGGGTGGTGTAGCCCGTAAAACTAGAGAAACAATTATTCTTTGTGAAGCTGCGGGTTATGATGTCATCCTGATCGAAACCGTAGGAGTTGGTCAGAGTGAAATAGCGGTGCACAGTATGGTTGACTTCTTTCTCTTATTAAAACTGGCAGGTGCCGGTGATGAGTTGCAAGGAATAAAACGGGGAATTATGGAAATGGCTGATGCCATTGTAATCAATAAAGCAGATGGCGATAATGTAAAACGTGCCAAATTGGCCAAAGTTGAATTTACAAGAGCCTTACATTTGTATCCCCCAAAAGAAAATGGATGGACACCAAAGGTGCTTACTTGTTCTGCAATGCAAAATTCCGGGATTGAAGAAATATGGGAAATGATAGGGCAATATCTCGAAGAGAACAAGCAGAAAGGCCATTTTATGGACAAACGGAATGAACAAAATAAGTATTGGTTGCTCCAGACCGTGGACGACCAATTAAAACAACGTTTTTATCAAAACAAGGCAATCAAAGTGCAACTTAAAAAATTGATTCAGGACGTAGTCAAAGATAAAATATCTCCCTTTAAAGCGGCAGAAAAACTATTGCAATACCCAAGGGAAGAAACAAAATGACCTGGCTTAGCTAATAATATTTTCGTCCAGTCCGTATTTGTAATGTTTTTAGATATTATTAAAATTCCAAAGCTTTGCCCTAAAGAATTCTTTTCAATAAAAAGCCTAAATTTGCTCCAACAATAAACAGTTTGAATGAATCCTGTCACCAATTCTCAACTCTCCATCGTCGTACCTCTATACAATGAAGAGGAAAACGTTGTACTACTTACCAAAAAAATACATGAAAGTCTGAAAGATTACCAATATCAGATTATATATGTAGATGATTTTTCTACGGACAACACCCGTAAGACGGTAAAAGGTATGAACGATGATAAGGTGCATCTCATATTACTTAAAAAGAATTACGGGCAAAGTTTGGCTTTGGCAGCAGGAATTGACTATGCAGAAGGAGAATATATCATTACAATGGATGGGGATTTGCAGAACGATCCTAGTGATATCCCACAGATGTTGGAATATGCCGTTAACGATGATTATGATGTGGTCACTGGCATCCGAGCGAAAAGAAAAGATTCGTTGCTAAAAAAAATACCCTCCAAAATTGCCAATTTCTTAGTAAGAAGGGTCACAAAATTGGACATTAAAGATAACGGGTGTGCCCTAAAGGTATTTACCAGTGATATCGCCAAAGACTTGAATCTCTATGGTGAAATGCATCGTTTTATTACATTATTGGCTCATTTGGAAGGGGGACAAATTAAACAAATTCCTGTAAAGCACCATGCCCGACATGCAGGAGTATCCAAATATGGGCTGGAACGCGTCTTTAAGGTCGTGGCCGACATGATGTTATTGTTGTTCATTAGGAAGTACTTCCAAAGACCAATACACCTTTTTGGAATTTTAGGGGTCTTACTTATTATTTTGGGCATCCTCATCAATATGTATCTATTGGTTGTAAAGTTTATGGGCGAAGACATAGGCAATAGACCGCTACTCATGTTTGGAATGATGTTTATTTTAGCTGGTATACAATTGTTTACGATTGGTATTGTTATGGAATTATTGATACGTACCTACTATGAATCCCAAAAGAAACGTCCGTATAGAATTAAAAACGTTTTCATAGGTGGCAAAACAGCATAAGAAGCTCATAACGGTCCTTAAGATTGTTTTTAGTGCGGTACTCCTCTATTTTATTTTTACCAAAATAAATCTGGAAGAGGTACTGGAGACCTTCAAAAGAATAGACCCGTTGTATCTTCTTGTAGCTATTATTTTCTTTATGCTCTCAAAGATTATTGCAGCATTACGCCTAAACCTATACTTCCATCAGTTACGGGTAACCCTGACCCAAATAAGTAATTTAAAATTGTATCTGTTGGGTATGTTCTACAATTTATTTTTACCTGGAGGAATTGGAGGGGATGCCTACAAAGGTTATCTCATTAATAAAAAATACGAAGTATCTGGCAAAAAAGTGGTGTCGGTATTGGTGTTGGACAGGCTAAGTGGACTACTTCTCTTGTTTATCTATGCCTGCATATTGGCTTTGGTGATAAAAAATGACGTTTTCAATGATTTCAAAATACTCTTTGCACTTGGAATTGTATTAAGTATTCTCACTTTTTGGTATTTAAATAAAAAATTCTTTGGGTATGTACTTCCCGTTTTTTGGAAATCCATGGGCTATTCTTCCTTGGTACAATTGGCACAACTTATATGTATACTGTTCATATTAAAAGGTCTTCAAATAACCACCAGTACGGAGGCCTATTTGTTCATTTTTTTAGTTTCCTCCATCGTTTCGGTTTTACCAATTACCTTATTGGCAGTCGAGAAGTTACCTTCTTCTATGGTGCGGCATGGTTGGAGTTGGATGAAAATACTGCGGTAAGCATCAGTATGGTATTCTTTTTAATTACGGCCACCGTATCCCTTTTGGGAATCATTTATCACTTTAAAAAGCCAGAATTAGTTACCACAAACAAATCGGTAAGTCTTTAAGATAAATTAAAATGCTCTTTTAAAACCCCTTCCAAATGGGGCATATCTCACTCAATAAACATGGATCAAGTGCATTTTGTTAAGCTTTTTCTTCCGTGTAGTTGGATTTAGAAATTTAGCCTGTAAGCGGGTAATTCTAAATTGGTCGACAGTATGTTGCTTATCCCAATCGAATCCTTGGCGACGAAGCTCCTTGAGCTCCTTATCGGTAGCGTACACCCAAACATCATTTACATGCTTTAGCTTGTCCACAGTTGAAATAATAAGGGGCTTTTGATTGTAAAAATCCAAGGACCATGTATGTCTTGCTGATAATTTGAAGATATTATTCACAGGAATATCGTTTTCACTTATCACCTTCGCCATAGCAGATCCCGCCTGATATTTTAATAAAGAAGGATAAAAATGGGTATTCAGCATGGTATTCAACAATAGTGAAATACAGACCGATAAGATAATAATCCTAAAATAACGAGCTTCTTTTTTTAGAATAAAATAGATGATGACTGCCGATACGGCAAACAACATTATAAAGGTAATATCATGGTCAACCTCAAACACAAAAAAGCAAATCAACATTGATACAATAAACACCAGGCCAAGAATAAAATATTGCACTGCCAGCAACACCTTTATTGTCTTCTCAACATTATCGCGGTACAAATTGTGCAAATATGTCGCTGTAAGCAGGGAGAATAACGGCATCACGATGTTGAGATAATGTGGCAGTTTAAACTGTGCAAAACTGATGATGATGAATATTAAAGTTATCCCTCCAAGTGTTAAGACTTCTGTTTTCGGATCTGATTTAAAACGTACTGAAATTAATTCCTTTAACCTTCGCGAATACGCAATAATTCCTATAACCGTCCATGGCAGGAACACCCATAAAAAAGTATGGAAAAAGAAGAAATAATCACTACTATTCTTACCAACTCCTTCCCCACTTAATCGTTCAAAACTTTGTTCCCAAAAAATAAAAAATATACCACTTCGGTCACTTTTGCCTCTGATTATCTTTTCCGGATGCATATCAAACTGATGATAATAAGCGTATAACATGGGTGCACAGGTTATGGCAAACACCGACAACGCTATTAATACACGCCAATTAAAAAGTACGTTCCATTTTCGGGTATAGGCCAAATGGCACAACAAGGGTAACCCTATCACCAACAAGGCAATCTGCCCCTTCGTGGAAAATGCCAGACCTGCCCCAAAGGCTCCCAACGCAATATGCTTTAATGAATTCTTGTTAATGTACGCTGCCAATTGCCATATTGAAAATATAGTAAAGCCCGTAAGTACAGCATCGGTACGGACATCTATATTTCCCAAGACAATGGTCTGTGATGTTAAGAATATCAAAGAGGCCAATTGGCCTATATCCTTATTGTAAAGCAATTTCCCTAAACCATAACAGCTAAAGGCTCCCAAAAGAGAAGCCAAAATAGCCGGAATACGATAGGCCCAAGCATATAGACCAAATATTTTAAAAGACAATGCGGACAACCAATAATGCATATGTGGTTTGTCCAAATATTCCTCTGGCCCTTTAAATAAATGGATGAAATCATTTTCCTGAAACATCCGCATGGCCATAACAGCAAACTGGGCGGAATCGTTCTCAAAGAGGGTAACGAACATTCCCATGATATACACCAGAACAATGAGGATGAGTAAAAACCAATATCTGGTATTAGATATCATAGGTTAAATTTATGGAGTGCAAATATATATAACTTTGAAAACAACCAGCTCAAAAGCATCCCTATAAGAGCGCCTGAGATTACATCCAACGGAAAATGTACCCCGATATAAATTCTACTATAGGCCACAAAAATTGCCCAGAACATAAGCACAAATCCGAGCCAAGGAAATTTAGACCTAAAAATATAGCTAAATAAAAAAGCAATTGCAAAGGAATTTGCGGCATGTGCGGAGAAATAACCAAATTTACCCCCACAGGAATTTTTTACCAAGCGCATTAAACCCTCTAAATCGGTATCATAGCAAGGACGTAACCGTTGCACACCATTTTTAAAGAAGTTTGCCAGTTGATCGGTAACAGTGATCAACAACACCACGGCTACCACCAGCAGCAATGTTTTTTTAAGTCCAAGTTGTTTATAGGAAAGAATGGCCAAGCCTAAATATATGGGTACAGAACTCCATTTATTAGTTACAAACATCCAGAAACTGTCCCATGTGGCACTTCCCAAGTTGTTGAGAAAAAGAAACAATTCCTTATCGTACTGTATAAGCTCTTGAAACATGGTGGTTACTTTTCGTATCGGGCCACTTCCCTATCGTAAAAGGCAGTAGCCTGTACAATCAAGTTTTCCGCTTCGGAATCCAGCTCTTTTTCGTCTTCTTGTGTAAAATCTTCCAACCACTCTACTTCATCATTTTCCAAATTAATGATAAAACGAGGATACTCGGTATGGACCACAAATATGGCCGACGGATAATCGGTGTTGTCACCCAGTAAAAATTTCGGAAATTCCATTGCTCCTTTTTTAGGTATTGGCTATTAACTTTTTGGTCTGAAAATTAAATCGAATATACAACATAATAGCAGAAGCCGTAAGGCCGGCCAGCAAGCCTATCCATATCCCCGTACTTTTTAAAGGAGTGTACAGCCCCAGATAAAAACTGATTGGGAAACCAATCATCCAATAGGCAATAAACGTAATCAATGTGGGTATTTTCACGTCTTGCAAGCCTCTTAAGGCTCCCAAAACCACTACCTGTATGCCGTCTGATATTTGGAAGAAAGCTGCAACTAAAATTAGTTGGGCGGCCATAATGATTACTTCTGTATTATCAGCCTGATTTGCCAAATCGTTTACATCTAAATATATGGTCGGCAACCAATCCTTAAATACTAAGAACAGGGCAGCAAAAACAATTTCCAACAATAAGGTCAAGAAAAAGATAGATTGTGCTATACATCTCAATTCCTTAAAATTCTTTAGCCCTTTTTGATTGCCCACACGAATCATGGCAGCAACCCCTAAGCCCATACCTACCATAAAGGTCATACTCGACAGGTTTAGTGCAATCTGGTTGGCAGCTTGGGAATTCTTGCCCAATACCCCACTCAGCCAAATGGCGGCTGTAAATATTGCTACTTCAAAAAACATTTGTAGTGCCGATGGAAATCCCAGGTTTATAATTTTTTGCATCACCTTTTTCTCGATCAGCCTAAAGTTAAATCCAGTAACATAATCATGAAATTTCTTTTTATTTTTAAGCAAAATCCAAATAAAAATAACCATGATAAAACGTGACGCAAGTGTACCAATCGCTGCTCCCACAATTCCCATTTTTGGAAACCCAAAAGATCCAAAAATCAATAAGTAATTTAAGACAATATTCACCACATTGGCAATGATTGTAGCATACATGGGGTATTTGGTCTGTGACAGTCCTTCTGAAAACTGTTTAAAGGCTTGGAAAATAATCAAGGGCACCAATGAAAAAGCCACCAAATCCAAATACGGAATGGCCAGTTCTACCACCTCGGGTGGTTGTTTCATAAGATACATCAAGGGTTTGGACAATAAAATGATACCAAAAAGAGACATTCCCAAAAGCGTACATAGTACCAAACCATGTTTTAGGGCACTCTTACCATCTGCTTTGCTGCCAGCTCCATCCGCTTCGGCGACCAAAGGAGTAATGGCAGTTGAAAAACCAATTCCCAAAGACATGGCAATAAATACAAAACTGTTTCCCAAAGAAACAGCTGCAAGTTCCGCCGTGCCCAACTGCCCCACCATAATGTTATCGGCAAAGGCCACAAATGTATGTCCCAACATTCCCAAAATTACCGGGAAGGAAAGCCTTAAATTGTATCGGAATTCTTTGGTATACTTTTGTAACAAGCTCAAAATTTTTCAGGCGTAAAGATAAAGGTTAGCTTTGATTATAGTGGTAGGGGCTTGAAGATAAAATTCGAATTTAATAAGTAATTCGAAGTCTCTTACTGAATTGGCTATTAAGTCTATCTAATGAAAATTTATATCCGTTTGGCCTCTTCCCAAAACACATCCATTTCGGCCAGGGTCATTTCTTTTAATGACTTCCCCATCTCCTTGGCCTTGCCTTCCAAATACTGAAACCGTTTTATAAATTTTTTGTTGGTCCGTTCCAAGGCATTTTCTGGGCTAATGTCCATAAATCGTGCATAATTTACCATGGAGAACAGCACATCCCCAAATTCGGCCTCTATCCTATCTGCATCCCCGATCTTCACCTCTTCCTGAAATTCTGAAAGTTCCTCCTGAACTTTTTCCCATACCTGTTCGGGCTGCTCCCAATCGAATCCCACTCCAGCAACCTTATCTTGAATCCGATTTGCCTTTACCAATGCAGGTAGACTGTTGGGCACACCTTGCAAAACGCTTTTTTTGCCTTCCTTGAGTTTTATACTTTCCCAATTCTGTTTGACTTCCTCTTCATTTTCAACTTTTACATCTCCGTAAATATGGGGATGGCGATTAATAAGTTTCTCGCAAATATCATTGGCCACATCGGCCATATCAAAGTCGTTTGTCTCACTTCCAATTTTTGCATAAAAAACAATATGCAACAGTAGGTCTCCCAATTCTTTTTTAATCTCTTCCATATCGTTATCAAGAATGGCATCCCCAAGTTCATAGGTTTCCTCAATAGTGAGATGTCTTAAAGTCTGTAGGGTCTGCTTTTTGTCCCATGGACATTTGGCTCGAAGTTCATCCATAATGGTCAATAAACGGTCAAAAGCTTCTAGCTGGGTTTGTCTGGAATTCATAAAAACGATTTTTGTAAAAATACAATTACAGCAAGTTACTTGACTAATATTTATTACACTATTTTGGTTATCTTTAAATCAATATATTCAATCTACCAAGAATGAATAACCCTCTATCATTATCAATTGAAAGACATATTCTCGTAATGGCTATTTTTTTGGGACATTTAACAAATGCTCAAATAAGCTATAGGCCAGAGATACAAAAGTCCACTATGAAAATTGAAAGTACCCTGGAGACGATTTCCATTCACTCCTTTGACAGGCAAACAATCTATAGGACCAGCCATCATATTGAAGCACCCAATTGGTCCAACGATGGCAAAACTATATTTTACAACAGTAATGGTCTTCTTTATAAAATCTCAGTTGAAGGAGGTGAACCTGACCTGATTTCGACAGGTTTTGCCAAAAAAATCAACAACGACCATGGTATTTCACCCGATGGCACCCAATTGGTTATCAGCGATCAGTCCGAAACTGGTAAATCTTTGATTTACACACTACCTATTGAAGGTGGAATTCCCAAAAAAATCACCCCACTTGGCCCGTCCTATTGGCATGGTTGGTCGCCAGATGGCAAAACTTTGGCCTATTGTGCTGAACGCAATGATAATTTTGACGTATACACCATTCCGGTCGATGGAGGTGAAGAAACGCGATTGACTACAACAGAGGGATTGGACGATGGCCCGGATTACTCCCCTGATGGAAAATATATCTATTTCAATTCCAGCCGTACAGGCATTATGCAAATATGGCGCATGAAGACTGATGGAAGCGAACAAGAACAGATTACCACAGATGAATACAATGACTGGTTTGCACACCCTTCCCTAGATGGCAAATGGATTGTTTACGTGAGCTTTGGGACCGAGGTTCCAGCCAATTCGCACCCGGCAAACAAAGACGTGACACTGCGTTTAATGAATCTTGAAACAAGGGAGGTGCGCACCATGGCGAAACTTTTTGGGGGTCAGGGCACGATCAACGTTCCCTCATGGTCTTCGGACAGTGAACGAGTTGCATTCGTAAGTTATCGTTTGAAATAAAAAAACACTATAAACCCATGAATACACGAAGAAAATTTTTAGAACAATCCGGAATATTGGCAATAGGAACAGTATTGCTCCCTTCTTTTACGCTCCCCAATAAAATGGAGGATAACCTAGGTGTACAACTCTATACCTTTCGAGAGGCCATGGCTTCAGATGCCATTGGCACCTTACATCAGATAGCGAAGATTGGTATAAAACAAATTGAAACTGCGAGAAGTGCTAAGGGTCATTATTATGGCCTTGCTCCAGCAACAATGAAGGCTATATGTAGTGATCTGGGGATGACCCTCAGGAGTGGACATGTTCATTTAGATAAAAATTGGCAGCAAACCATGGATGATGCCGTAGAATCCGGACAAGAGTACCTTATTTGTTCAACTATGCCCACAAAAGGTCAGACCGTCGATAATTATAAAAGAGTGGCCGAGGCATTTAATAAAGCTGGTGAAGATTGCAAAAAAATGAATCTAAAATTTGGATACCATAATCATGAATATGAGTTTGAATCCGAAGATGGGAAGGTATTATATGATGTATTATTAAATAACTCCCAGGCCGATCTGGTACATATGGAACTCGATTTAGGCTGGGTCACAGTGGCAGGAAAGGATCCTATCGACTACTTTAATCGCTATAAAGGGCGTTTCCCCTTATGGCATTTGAAGGATATGGATATGACCAAAAAAGAAAGCACCGAATTTGGAAAAGGTGGACTAAATATTCCTTTAATGCTAGAAAACAAAGAAATCTCTGGGGTTAAACATATTTTTATTGAACAAGAGGAGTACGCTAGCACCCCCTTCGAAAGCATGCAACACAATATGGATTATATGCGTAACATTTAATCAAGGCACTAAGAAAAGACTAGGTCAAACAACAACTACATAAGCAGGAATACATCCTTAAATTGTATCCTCTGCTGCTACAACAAAATCTCATGAAAAGGTGAGAAATGATTGTTATGGCACATGAACATGACTAAAAATCCTATCTTTAATATACAGTTATCTACATCAACAAATAACTCCCTTGCCCATGTCCGTAGAGAACTTTAACATTAAAGGTTTAACTGATGAGCAGGTACTTACCGCGAGGTCAGATTACGGACTAAATAGAGAAATTTACAAAAAAGACAGCCGATTTTTGGCTATTCTTAAAAGTTTGGTCACAGAACCCATGGTACTTTTATTACTTGTGGCCTCCAGTATTTATTTTATAAGTGGAAATATTGGTGATGGTATTTTTCTGGCCATTGCCATTGTACTAGTGTCGGCAATTTCATTGTACCAGGATTCAAGAAGCCGGGTAGCGTTAGAAAAATTAAAGAAATTTATCCAGCCCAAATGTAAGGTCATACGCAATGGCCTGGTTATAGAAATAAAAAGCAATGAAGT
>CAXMOE010000067.1:12551-12919 GCA_964194835.1 uncultured Flavobacteriaceae bacterium
ATAGGTAGGACTTGTTATGCTAGCGGCCAGTACTTTGTTTGGGACTACCTAAAAAATATTGAGAAATACTATCTTTAAAAATTAAAACTCCATAAACATGAAATACCAGCTCACTTTAATTCTTTGTCTTAGCATTTTTGCTTTCTGTTTCTCCCAAGAAATTATTGAACTGCCTTATAAAGTGTCTTCTGACGTGACATGGAAAGGTGGTGAAAAGCAATATTATTCCAATATTTGGGATACAGAGGTAGTGACCAATGTGTCTGTCCCTACCATGCAGGTCTTTAGACCAGATTCAGAAGTTGCCAATGGTACTTCTGTAATTATAGCTCCTGGTGGCGGACTATACGCCCATAGCATCATGAGTG
>CAXMOE010000068.1:0-12752 GCA_964194835.1 uncultured Flavobacteriaceae bacterium
TTAATTTTGGCAGTAAATGGTAAACAGGTACATAATTATAAACTACAAGAAGTCATGAAAATGATTAACGAAAGGGAAGGTAAACGAATACGATTACTGATAGAACGCTATAATAAGGATTTGCTCTTCACCTTTGTCTTGAAAGACGTCTTTGAAAAATAAAAAAGCCCGCGTTTAGCGGGCTTTTCCATATTTATTTTGTCATATTTATTCTGCAGCTTCTTTGACCGTTCCTTTGATTTTTATAATCATTGTAGGTGTGTCTGCGTTGGAAATTACCGTAATTGCCTTTCTAATTGGTCCAACCCTATTGGTATCATATTTTACTTGTATTTCACCCGATTTTCCCGGTAAAATTGGATCTTCCGGTTTTTTGGGAATGGTGCACCCACAACTAGAGCTTACCTTACTTATGATCAACGGGGCATCTCCGGTATTGGTAAAATCAAATACCCGCACTCCATCGCTACCTTTAGCTATCTCACCATAGTCAACTGTTTCACTTTTAAATTCAATTTTTGCCATTTTATCCTGAGCAGTCAGGCTAAATCCAAGTAGGCCAACAAATAAGATTAATACTACTTTTTTCATGATTTTTAGTTTTGGGTGAACTTCAAATGTAAATGTTTTTAGATGAACGTCCAAAATTCTTTTGTTATGTGATAACGTTACTTATTTTTGTTTCGTATTTCGAATTGGGCAAAATTCCAAGGATTACCGTAAAATTTATTTTTATATACCGTAATCATTTATTAATACCCTTATTAGGGTTTACAAAAACTGTTCCAAACAATGGATATTCCATCAAAATATGAGCCTCAACAGGTAGAAAACCACTGGTATGACTACTGGATGAAGCATAATTATTTTCAATCAATTCCTGATGAACGAGAGCCGTATACCATAGTGATTCCACCACCAAACGTCACTGGGGTGCTTCATATGGGGCATATGCTGAACAATACCATACAGGACGTATTGATTCGAAGGGCACGTCTTAAGGGTAAAAATGCTTGCTGGGTTCCGGGGACGGACCATGCTTCTATCGCCACAGAGGCTAAAGTGGTGGCAAAATTAAAGGAGCAAGGAATCAATAAATCTGATATCACCAGAGAAGAATTTCTAGGACACGCGTGGGAGTGGACCCATGAATATGGAGGGTTTATTTTGGAACAATTAAAGAAATTGGGTTGTTCTTGCGACTGGAAGCGTACAGCTTTTACCATGGATGACAATATGTCCGAGGCTGTTATCAAGGTTTTTGTAGACTTACATAATAAAGGAAAAATTTATAGAGGTTATCGCATGGTCAATTGGGATCCCGAGGCCAAGACAACCCTTTCGGACGAAGAAGTAATCTATGAGGAAAAGCAAGGGTTATTGTATTATTTATCCTATCAGGTAGAAGGATTAAATGAAAAGGTTACCATAGCCACAACCAGACCCGAAACCATTTTGGGAGATACCGCTATATGTATTAACCCGAACGACGATCGTTATGCACATCTTAAGGGAAAAAAGGCCATTGTTCCAATTTGTAATCGGGTTATTCCCATTATTGAGGACGAATACGTTGATATGGAATTTGGAACAGGTTGCTTAAAAGTTACGCCTGCGCACGATATCAATGATATGGAGTTGGGAAAAAAGCACGGATTGGAAACCATAGATATCTTTAATGAGGATGCAACTTTAAATAGTTTTGGGTTGCATTATGAAGGAAAAGATCGTTTTGAGGTTCGTAATGCAATATCTAAAGAGCTAGAGGAGCAAGGGTTTTTGGTAAAAACAGAGCAATATATCAATAAAGTAGGAACTTCGGAGCGCACCAAAGCTGTAATCGAACCCCGTTTGTCCGATCAATGGTTCCTAGAAATGGAAGATTTGGTAAAACCAGCCATAAAAGCTGTTTTGGAAGATAATGAAGTAAAATTGTTTCCCAAAAAGTTTGAAAATACATATCGTCATTGGATGGAAAACATCCGGGATTGGAATATTTCCAGGCAGTTGTGGTGGGGCCATCAGATTCCGGCCTATTATTTTGGGGACGGACAAGAAGATTTTGTTGTAGCTGAAAATATGGATGAAGCTTTGAATAAAGCAAGGAAAAAATCTGGTAACCCAGACTTGTCAATGGCTGGTTTAAAACAGGATGAAGATGTTCTTGATACCTGGTTTTCTGCTTGGTTGTGGCCCATAAGCTTATTCAACGGCATATTGGAACCCAATAATAAAGAAATTGAATACTATTACCCAACCAATGATTTGGTTACAGGTCCCGATATTCTTTTCTTTTGGGTTGCGCGAATGATTATTGCTGGATATGAGTTTCGAAATAAACCTCCGTTCAAAAATGTATACCTCACAGGATTGGTGCGGGATACACATCGTCGTAAAATGTCCAAATCCTTAGGAAATTCGCCCGATGCGCTGCAATTAATAAAAAATTATGGAGCTGATGGGGTTCGGGTTGGACTTTTATTGAGTTCTGCTGCAGGTAATGACCTAATGTTCGATGAGAACTTGTGCCAACAGGGAAAGAACTTCGCTAATAAAATATGGAATGGTTTCCGCTTGGTAAATGGGTGGGAGGTAAGCGATTTGCAGCAACCTGAGGCATCAAAACTTGGAATTGAATGGTATACCTCCAAATTTAACCAAACTTTGATTGAAATTGAGGACCATTTTGATAAATACCGCATCTCGGACGCATTGATGGCTACTTATAAGTTGGTGTGGGATGACTACAGTTCTTGGTTGTTGGAAATTATAAAACCTGCGTATCAACAACCCATTGATAAAACGACCCATGATGCTGTTCTTCAATTATTTGAGCAGAACTTAAAGCTTTTACATCCATTTATGCCTTTCTTAACCGAAGAAGTATGGCAACATATAGATGATCGGGCACCTGAACAAGCATTAATAGTTGCACAATGGCCTACAATATTAGCTGTGGATGAATCCTTGGTTCAAGGATTTGAATTTGCTGCTGAGGTTATTTCAGGGATTCGAACCATACGTAAGGAAAAGAATATTCCTCTAAAAGAGGCATTGAATTTATCTGTTTTAAATACTGAAAAGGTTTCCGAGAATTGGGATACGATTATTTGTAAGCTAGCCAATATATCTGTAATTAATTATGTTGAAGCCACCGTTGATAGTGCTTTGTCTTTTCGTGTAAAAAGTAATGAATATTTTATTCCAATAAGTGGAACAATAGATGTGGAGGCCGAAATCAATAAAATTCGGGAAGAACTCAAATACACCAAAGGATTTTTGGTTTCCGTGCAAAGGAAATTGTCCAACGAAAGATTTGTGAACAATGCCCCAGAACAGGTAATTTCGGTGGAACGCAAAAAAGAAGCTGATGCTCTTGCAAAGATTGAGACCTTGGAAAAAAGTTTGGCAAGTTTGGTATAGGATTCATTGAACATGTAGGTGTTTGCGCTTCTTATTTATGCGTCGACACCTATAAATGACGCTGTGTCAATTTTACTATATTTGCTTAATTGGTAATCTTTTTATGGAATCTTACGCAACAGCACTCTTATATGCAATTCCATTTTTCATACTACTTTTGGTGGTAGAAATTGGATATGGATATATTGTAAAAAAGCAGTTGCACAAGGTAATGGACTCCGTATCCAGTATTAGTTCTGGACTTACCAACATTGTAAAGGACTCACTTGGGTTGGGATTTATCATTGTTAGTTACCCTTTTTTGTTGGATCACATGGCAATAATGGAACTTAAAACGACTTGGGTAGTTTGGGTCATAGGTTTTATCTTTTTGGACTTTGCCGGATATTGGAACCATCGGCTAAGTCATAAGATCAATTTTTTTTGGAATCAGCATGTCATCCATCATAGTAGTGAGCAATTTAACTTGGCCTGTGCCCTGCGACAACCTATTTCAAACCTTATCGGATATTTTCCATTATTGTTGATTCCTGCAGCTTTGCTGGGTGTGCCACATAAGGTAATTGCTATTCTGGCTCCCATACACTTGTTTGCCCAGTTTTGGTACCATACTCAGCATATCGGAAAAATGGGTTGGTTGGAGTACATCATAATTACTCCTTCTCAACATCGGGTACATCATGCCATTAATCCTGAATATATTGATAAGAACTTGGGACAGATTTTTAGTTTTTGGGACCATATGTTTGGTACTTTTCAAGAAGAATTGGATACAGTGCCAGCACAGTATGGAGTGTTGAAACAAGCGGCCACTTGGAATCCCATTCTTATCAATTTTCAACATATATGGCGTCTGTGCTTGGATTCCTGGCGCACCAATAATTATTGGGATAAACTCCGTCTGTGGTTTATGCCCACAGGCTGGCGTCCGGAGGATGTTAAAATTAAATATCCAATACCTATTATTAGCGATATATATCATTTTGATCGATACGAAACACAAGCTTCGTATGCATTAAAAGGCTATGTTATTTTTCAAATGTTGTCGAGTTTGGTACTTATGATGTTTATGTTCTACAATTACTCTGAAATAGGTTTTAACGGATTACTATTGTTCAGCTCCTATGTTTTTGTTGGTATTTATGGGTATACTACCCTTATGGACAGGACGAAATATTCGGTCTGGATAGAGGTACTGCGTGGTCTTGCAGGTATTTTTCTGATTGGTATTACAGGAGATTGGTTTGGATTAAATACGTATTTCGCTGCGGGCAGTCTCCTGGTAGTTGTGTACTTTGTAGTCACCATTATTGGAGGTGTATATTTCAACTTTTGGGAAAAGGATTCTGTTGCTGCCAAAGTGGTCATGTAGCTATATAATTATTGAATGTGCCTTCAGAGAAGACTGGATTGTAAAATCATGGTTAAATATTTAATTTCGATTTTAGGGATTGTCACTTATATTGTAAGAATTCATTAAGCTGAATATATGTTGACCAAACAATTAATAGAATTATGAGACCCTACATTTTAGCAGAAACCAATTGGGAAGCCCTTAAGAACGCCAAATTTGAATTGGCCATATTGCCTTGGGGAGCAACGGAAGCCCATAATTATCATTTACCCTATGGAACAGATGTGATTGAATCTGATTATTTGGCTGCTGAGTCGGCCAGCTTGGCTTGGGACCAAGGAGCCAAAGTTATTGTGATGCCCACAGTCCCTTTTGGGGTAAATACCGGTCAATCGGATATTTATTTGGACATTAATCTTAATCCAAGTACTCAGATGGCAATACTATCCGATATAGTTGAAACATTGAATAGGCAAGGAATTTATAAATTATTGATATTTAACAGTCACGGCGGAAACAATTTTAAACCCTTGGTTAGGGAATTGGGTTTGAAGTTTCCCAAAATGTTCATATGCTTTTCAAATTGGTTTCAGGCCATGGAGAGAGCAAAATACTTTCAGGAAGATGGTGATCATGCCGAAGAAATGGAAACAAGTTTACTACTTTATTTAAAGCCAAATTTGGTTTTGCCCAAGGAGAAATGGGGAGAAGGAAAAGCAAAAAAATATAAGATTAAAGCATTCTCAGAGGGTTGGGTATGGGCAGAACGCAAATGGTCCCAAATTAGTGAGGATACTGGTGTAGGAAATCCAATGTTTGCTACAAAAGAAAAAGGAGAAGTGTTTTTTAGAGCGGTGACAAAGAAAATGGCAGATTTGTTTATTGAACTCAGTAAGGCAGATATTGATGATTTATATGAGTAGTAACAAAATTATTTGATCTTTTCCTTGATTTCTTTTTTTACAAGATTCACATAGCTTTGCATGGCCTCTTCACGATTGATATTTTTTGCTTGGATAAGGGCATTTGCTTTAAAAGCATTGATCAATGGAGTTTTACTTCCTGGGTTTCCAAAGTTCTTGCTGGCTATTTTATAGTATGCATAGAGTTTTAAGAGAAGGTCAGCAGGTAATGGATTTGTATAGTTGTTTACAAAATCTACTGCTTTCAAATAATCAGTATTTAATTTTTCATTCTTCATCTTTTACTAACATAGTTGCGATACAAGTTTTGGCACCCACAACTTTCTGGCCCAATTTTACGGTTATGGCAGAATCCAAAGGTAATAACAAATCTACCCTTGAGCCAAATTTTATGAAGCCGGCATCATCACCCTGTTGTACATTTTCCCCAACTTCCGCATAGTTCAATATACGTCTAGCCATTGCGCCTGCAATTTGCCGGTACAAAATATCTCCGAATTTTGGGGTGTTAATCACAACAGTCGTTCGTTCATTTTCCTCACTCGATTTTGGATGCCAAGCTACGAGATATTTTCCAGGATGGTATTTCGAATATCTAATATTGCCGCTAGCTGCATATCGGGTAACGTGAACGTTGATTGGTGACATAAAAATGGATACTTGTTTTCGCCGGTCTTTAAAATATTCAGTTTCATCCACTTCTTCGATTACCACTACCTTACCATCTACGGGAGCCAAAATATCATCAAAATTTTTTAAGGGCACTCTCTTTGGATTACGGAAGAATTGAAGTATCAATAACAAAAGAAGAATAGCCGCAATTTGCAACCCGAGTTTTAGCCATGGAATCTCAACAAAATAATGTACCAATAACACAATCGCACTAACAATGCAAAAGCTTATTATTATTATTTTTTGGCCCTCTTTATGAAACATAGGTGAATATTTTTAACGTTAAATAGGCAAATGGTGCTGCAAACACTAAACTGTCCAATCGGTCCAGCATACCCCCATGGCCCGGTAAAATGGCACCACTATCCTTAACTCCAGCGCCCCTCTTGAATTTTGACTCCACAAGGTCACCTAAACTACCTGCAATTACGATTACGGTGGCCAATATTAGCCATTGTACAAGAGTTAAGTTGGATTCATAATCTGCCATAATATAGGCAGCGAACATAGCAAATAAAAATCCACCAATAGTACCTTCCCAAGTCTTTTTTGGTGAAACTGCAGGATATAATTTTGTGCGTCCAATGCTTTTGCCTATCAAATAGGCAAAGGTATCATTTACCCATATCAAAATAAAAATTCCCATAATGAGGAATTTAGCAAACTCATTCCCCTTGTAGGGTATCATGGTCAAAAATATACATCCTCCACCGATGTAGAATAGGCCAATCATAAATTTTTGGACCCAGCTGAACATAATTTTCTTTTTTGAGAATAAATAAAATAATAAAGCGAAATTAACGATAACGCTAAGGAACATCAATATATTTATGAGATATTTGTCTTGGATTAAATAGATATAGCCCCACCATAATGTTAGGTAGGCAATAAATATATAGTAACCACTTAGTCCAATGATTCGTTTAAATTCATAAAGACATGCCAGGCCAAAGACCATAAACAAAAAGTCGAAAGCGTCTGAACTTAAGAATATAGCCGAAAGTAATAAAATAACATATACTGCTCCCGTAATCAAACGCCTTAAAAGTTCTCTCATGCTAAAGGTCTTCCAGAAGTAAAAGATACAGGTTTTTTGAGCTACTTCCGTAAGAGAGGAAATCATCTTTATTTTCAGCAGTCGACTGAAAATGTTTAATTGTTGTAATATTCGCAGGAATACTGTTCTTGTATTTCTTTTTGATGTTCTTTAGCCCCTCACCAATGGAGTCTACTAACTGACTGGTAGTGGCAAATACGATCAAGTTGTCTGGCAATTCACTAAGTTTTTTTTCTTTGAGTTGATTGGAGCAAACCAAAATAGACCCATTATGTGCAACAAGGTGCTCACAAGTGGTAAAGAAAATTTGACTTTTTCGAGCTTTGTTGGTAAAGGAGATGTTTTCTTTTGAAAATTTTTCTTCCAATCTTGGATTCATCGAAAAGAATTTCTGGTCATGCCAGGCATTTTCTTCAATGATATTTTCTAATGCTTCTGAAATTTCGGAATACGAGTCGCAGTATATAAATTTACCTCCGTTTTTTTTAAAATGGATGGTGAATTTTTCGTCTACCGGGATGTTAAGGTCGGGCATATGAACACCTCTAGTTTCCGAAGTCTCCTTGGAAACTCTTTTTTTACCTCCCCCAAATAGTTTATCAAATAGACCCATTGGATAAATACAAATATTTCAATTAGTGCCTATTCTCTATAGAACAACGCTAGATATTATCATTTATTTTTCTCTCCCGATTCTTCATTTTTGTCTGCTTCTACTTCTTTTTTGTCTGCTTCTACTTCTTTTCTGTTTAGTTCCGTTTCCGCTTTTTCCAATTCTTCTTTCTCCATGTCTTTGTCTTTCTGAAACGGTCTTTTTCCAAATATTTTTTCCAAATCGTCTTTAAAGATAACCTCTTTTTCCAATAAGCGATCTGCCAACAAGGTAAGTTTATCCTTGTTCTTACTTAAAAGTTCTACTGCGCGTTTATATTGTTCCTCAATGATTTTTGAGATTTCCTGATCAATTTTTCGCGCGGTTTCTTCACTATATGGTTTTGAAAAATTGTATTCATTTTGGCCAGATGAATCGTAATAGGTAAGGTTCCCTATTTCATCGTTTAAACCGTAAATGGTTACCATGGCTCTAGCTTGTTTGGTTACTTTTTCCAGATCGCTTAAGGCACCAGTGGATATAATGTCAAAAATTACTTTTTCTGCGGCCCTACCACCAAGTGCGGCACACATTTCATCTTTCATCTGGTCTGGACGAACAATGAGTCGTTCCTCTGGCAAATACCAGGCGGCTCCTAGAGATTGTCCACGAGGTACTATGGTTACTTTAACCAAAGGGGCGGCATGTTCCAACATCCAACTCACAGTGGCATGTCCTGCCTCATGGTAAGCAATGGTCTCTTTCTCCCCAGGGGTAATGATCTTGTTCTTTTTTTCAAGTCCTCCGACAATCCTGTCTACGGCATCCAAAAAGTCTTGTTTTGTCACTGCTTTTTTCTCCTGTCTTGCGGCAATTAAGGCAGCTTCGTTGCAGACGTTGGCAATGTCGGCACCAGAGAATCCTGGAGTTTGCTTTGCCAGAAAATCCATGTCTAATGTTTCTGCAGTCTTAATTGGCCTTAAGTGTACTTCAAAGATTTCTTTACGTTCCCTGATGTCTGGAAGATCTACATAGATTTGCCTATCAAACCTACCAGCTCTCATTAAAGCCTTATCCAATATATCAGCACGGTTGGTAGCGGCCAATACAATTACATTTGTATTAGTCCCAAACCCGTCCATTTCGGTCAATAATTGGTTAAGAGTATTTTCTCGTTCATCATTGGAGCCCGTGAAGTTATTTTTACCCCTGGCTCGACCGATGGCATCTATTTCATCTATAAATATTATTGCAGGAGATTTATCCTTGGCTTGCTTGAACAAATCTCGAACCCTAGAAGCACCGACCCCCACAAACATTTCTACAAAATCCGACCCGGACAAGGAGAAAAATGGTACTTTGGCCTCACCGGCAACTGCTTTGGCCAGCAATGTCTTACCTGTTCCAGGAGGTCCTACCAATAAGGCTCCTTTAGGTATTTTTCCGCCTAATGAGGTGTATTTATCCGGATTTCTTAAGAATTCAACAATTTCTTCAACTTCTTCTTTTGCCCCTTCCAATCCCGCAACATCTTTAAAAGAAGTTCTGGTATCGGTCTTTTCATCAAAAAGTTTGGCTTTGGACTTACCGATATTGAATATTTGGCCCCCGGCACCACCACCGCCACCGCCTGACATACGGCGCATTAAATAGATCCAAATGCCTATAATGAGTACAAAAGGGAGTAATGTTAACAACAGGTCTCCCAGCACATTGGACTCTTGATCATGGTCCACGATTGTGTCAAGATTACTCTCTTTTTTGATATTCTTAACTTCGTTCTCAAAATTTTGTAAGTCCCCGTAATTGACTAAGTATTGTGGTGTAATCCCTTGAGTAAGAGCAAAAGGTTTTTCTGAAACATCCTTATGAACCTCTTTTTGTAAAGCTTCCTCTGTTAGGAATACCTTGGCTTGACGGGTATTGGTGATGATCAAAATCTTTTCAATATCACCATTTCTTAGGTACTCCTGCAATTCTGAAGTAGTAGTTTTTTTGGTGTTCGAAAAATTTCCACTACCAAAAAATTGAAAACCAATCAGGAGGATTGCGATTAAGCCATATATCCACCATGAACTGAATTTTGGTTTTTTGGGACTTGTATTATTATCTTTTGCCATTATTTTTTTTACTTATTAAAACTATTTTCCACCAAGGTTACTTTAGCATCTCCCCAAAGACCCTCTATGTCATAGAATTCTCGAATTTGTTTTTGAAACACATGCACAACCACATTAACGTAATCCATTAGCACCCATTCTGCATTTTCAGAACCCTCTACATGCCATGGTTTGTCTTTAATAGCCTTGCTTACTGTTTTTTGGATTGAATTGACTATTGCATTTACATGTGTATTGGAAGTACCATTACAAATAATAAAGTAGTCACAAACGGTGTTTTCAATTTCTCTTAGGTCAAGTAAATTTACATCATCCCCTTTAACCTCTTCTATTCCATGTAAAATTAAAGTAATTAACTCATCTGCACTAGCTTTGCCTTTCTGCATTCAAAAAATTTAGTTTTTACAAAGTTATTATATTTTTGTTTTCTTAGCTATAGTTTTTAACATAAGATTGTAGATCTTTATAACTATCAACACATGCAGATAATCAAACTTAATGCCACGGACTCAACAAATGCATACTTAAAAAACTTGATGCTTACCAATGATTTGGAAGACTTGACGATAGTGTTGGCCGAGGAACAGTTGAAGGGGAGGGGGCAAATGGGGGCAAAATGGGAATCGGAAGCAGGTAAAAACCTCACCTTTAGTATCTTAAAAAAGATCAATGACATGTCGGTATCTGATCAGTTTCTTTTGAATATCTGTGTTTCCTTAGCGGTGTATAATAGCTTAAAGCTGTTGCAAATACCCAATTTAAGTGTAAAATGGCCAAACGACATTCTGTCAGGTAATTCCAAAATTTGTGGCATTCTTATTGAAAACATACTATCGGGACATAAGATTCATGCTTCCATCCTCGGTGTTGGTCTAAATGTTAATCAAACGGAGTTCAATAATCTTCAAAACGTTTCCTCGTTAAAACTCCTGTTGGGCAATACCTTGGATCTCGACGAATTGCTCCGGTCTATAATTACTGGATTTAACAAATTATATGTACAACTAATAAGTAATGAAACGGGAGGTTTAGAGAAAGCTTATGAGAAAGTACTGTTTAGAAAAGATAAACCATCTACCTTTAAAAACACAGATGATGAGTTATTTATGGGCTTTATCAAGGGTGTATCCCATGAAGGAAAACTACAAGTTGTAGTGGAGGATAATGAATTAAGGCAATTTGATTTAAAGGAAATAAAGCTTTTGTATTAGATCTTTGCGAGATTTTCTGATAATGTTTCCATAAAATTGGTAATAGGAGTTTTTATCATCATGGCCATCATGGCATTGAATTCCCCTTCGAAACTTAATGTTACTTCACTCTCGTTAGCACTTAGGGCCACAATATCTGCTGTTAAAGTAAAAGGTAATTTGTCACTGGCTGCACCCAATACGATTTTGTCAAATGGGATTTGATCTTTACGTTTTAAAATAATTTCTGGCATTCCTTTAAGGGCAAACAGAAATTTGTCGTCATCCAAAACCTCGAATTTGCTAATATTTTCAGGCATTAGGGTTTCAAAATTCTTGACATCCATCAAAAAATCATAAATTTCCCTGTTGCTTTTTAAAACGGTATTCTTAGAAGTTTCTATATACATATTTTTATGGTTTCCATTGGGAAGGGTTACTTTTCCACTCCATCAATGTTTTTAATTGTTCTTCTTTTATATAATTGGTCTCGGATGCTTGTTCTATTAGGTTATCATAATCACTCAAGGTATGCAGGGCCACATTCTTTTTTTTGAAATTATCACTGGCCACATCGAAACCATATGTAAATATTGCAACCATTCCTTTTATAGTTGCCCCACTCTTTTTTAAAGCATCCACGGCATTTAGGCTGCTTTTTCCCGTACTGATCAAATCTTCAATTACCACAACGGTTTGGTTGGGTTCCAAATAACCTTCAATTTGGTTTTGTCTACCATGTGATTTTGCCTCCGGTCTAACATATACAAACGGAAGGCCCATATATTCAGCAACAAGGCTGCCAATTCCTATTGCACCGGTAGCAACACCGGCAATGACATCTGGTTTACCATATAGCGCTTCCACCTGTTTCGCCATTTCTTCCCGAACGTAGGTTCGTATGACGGGATATGAGAGAATTATCCTATTATCGCAATAAATTGGCGATTTCCATCCCGAAGCCCATTGAAAAGGATTTTCAGGTGTCAACTTAATTGCATTAATTTGTAGCAGGAGTTCTGCAGTTTTTTTAGCAGTGTCTTTGTCTAAAACCATGTCGCAAATGTATAAAGTTTTTGTTAATGACAGTCCGCTTATTTTAACAAATAAACTGTCAGATACACCAAGCAATAAATATTTTTTACTCAATGGTGATGCAATTAATGAGGCCATAAATGCATTGGCCAAAAAGAAACTTAAAGAAGCTTATATATATCATCCTAATAATGAGGAAATCCTAAAGAAATTTACAAAAAAAATACCCTTAGTCGTTGCTGCAGGAGGAGTTGTCACAAATAAGAAAGGTAAAGTTTTGTTCATTTATAGAAACGATAAATGGGATTTGCCAAAAGGTAAGGCCGAGAGTAAAGAAACCATAGACAAAACGGCAATACGAGAAGTGGAAGAAGAAACCGGAGTCA
>CAXMOE010000069.1:0-12694 GCA_964194835.1 uncultured Flavobacteriaceae bacterium
CCGCATCCAGCTCTTCCGTTACATAATGGCTAGTGGCACCAATAATTTTGACTCCACGATCAAAAGCAGCATGATAGGGTTTTGCTCCAGCAAAAGCCGGAAGGAAGGAATGGTGAATATTTATAATTTTATTGGGATACCGGTCTATTATTTTGGGGGTCACTATTTGCATATATCTGGCCAGAACAATAAAATCTACTTGATGTTTGGCTAAAAGCTCCAATTGTTGATATTCAGCTTCAATTTTGGTTTCCTTGGTAACGGAAATGTGATGGAAGGGAATATTGAATTGTTCGGCAATATATCGTAGGTCCTCATGATTGCTGATGATAAACGGAATCTCGACTTCCAATTCCCCAGAATTGAATCTACTTAATAAATCATATAAGCAATGATTGTATTTGGAAACAAATAAGGCCATTTTTGGTTTAACGCCACTTAGATGAATACTCCATTCCATTTCATAGGGTATGGCAAGTACTTTTTTAAACTCGTTGGTAAGCGAAGAAAAGGAAGGGGTATTTTTGTCAAATTCACTTTCCAATCGCATAAAAAATGCACCGGCCTCTTTGTCAACATGTTGGTCCAAGTAAATGATATTACCACCTTTGGATTGAATAAAACCAGTTACTGTGCTAATTATTCCGGACTGGTCAGGGCAATAAATAAGAATTGTAATCTTCAAAATGACACTTTTAAGTGGTAAAATTAGAATATTATGAACCACTGACTCAATCTGACAATAATTTTTACAAAATTCTAATTAGAATCGGATATTCTTTGCATTTTCCGTAAATTGCGGCTGTTAAAATGTCTCTTTATTATTGATGGAACAAATAAAGCCTTACACACCTAAAAACAAAGTCCGAATTGTTACAGCAGCATCCTTATTCGATGGGCATGATGCCGCCATAAATATAATGCGTAGAATTATACAGGCAACTGGCGTTGAAGTTATTCATTTGGGGCATGATCGAAGTGTTTTGGAAGTAGTGGATTGTGCAATTCAAGAAGATGTCAATGCAATAGCTATGACATCGTATCAGGGAGGGCACAACGAATACTTTAGGTATATGTGTGACTTGTTGCGGGAGCGTAGAGCTGGCCATATTAAAATATTCGCAGGAGGAGGCGGTGTCTTTCTCCCAGAGGAGATAAAGGCCTTAATGGATTATGGGGTCACTCGTATTTATTCCCCAGATGATGGTAGAACAATGGGATTACAAGGAATGATCAATGATTTGGTTCAGCAAAGCGATTTTCCTGTTCCATCACTGAGCCTTCCAGAAGGGAAAGAACTTGGCAAGTCCCTTAAAGAAAGAGATGTAAATACGATTGCAAGATTAATAACATTAGCCGAAAATAGACCAGAAGCTTTTAAAAAAAGTTTTTCTTCCTTACCTAAACCAAAGAAAAATGTACCTGTACTGGGTATTACGGGAACAGGTGGCTCAGGGAAATCCAGTTTGGTCGATGAATTGGTAAGGAGGTATTTGTCAGATTTCACTGATAAAACAGTTGGATTGGTATCTGTTGATCCATCCAAACGAAAAACAGGAGGCGCCTTATTGGGAGATCGTATCCGGATGAACGCCATTAATAATGAACGTGTGTATATGCGGTCCTTGGCTACCAGACAATCCAATTTGGCAATGTCCAAGTATGTAAATGAGGCTGTGCAGGTATTAAAGGCTGCGGAGTTTGATTTAATTATTTTGGAGACATCAGGGATTGGACAGTCAGATACCGAAATTATAGAACATAGCAATGTATCCTTGTACGTAATGACTCCAGAGTTTGGTGCTGCCACCCAGTTGGAAAAAATAGATATGTTGGATTTTGCCGATTTGGTGGCAATAAACAAGTTTGATAAAAGAGGATCATTGGATGCGCTTAGGGATGTAAAAAAACAGTACATGCGCAATCATAATCTTTGGGAAGTGAAACAAGAAGATTTACCAATATATGGTACTATCGCATCACAGTTCAACGATCCTGGTATGAACAGGCTCTACAAGGCTGTCATGGATAAATTGTTGGAAAAAACCAAGACAGGCCTGCAGTCTCATTTTGAGGTTACAAATGAAATGACCGAAAAGGTTTTTATAATTCCATCTTCAAGGACTAGATATTTGTCCGAAATAGCAGAAAGTAATCGCAACTATGACACTCAAGTTGTTTCCCAGGCAGAAATTGCCCAACGATTGTATGGGATTTACAAGACTTTGGAAAGTATAACAAATGTAAGTTTGGGTTTAACAAAGAGCGGTTTGGAGGAAGATAGTGTCCGGGCGGCTTGTACAAAAGAGAACTCAACCTTTGTCGACCTTTTGGTAAAGGAGTTCGAGCGTGTTAAGATGAACTTGAATCCCTACAATTGGGAAATCCTATTAAATTGGGAAAATAAGGTACAACGGTACAAAGATCCAACATATAGTTTTAAGGTTAGGCATAATGAAATTAAGATAGACACCCATGCGGAGTCTCTGTCACATGTACAAATCCCCAAAGTGGTGCTTCCTAAATATAAAGCCTGGGGCGATCTGTTGCGTTGGAACTTACAGGAAAATGTACCTGGTGAATTTCCTTATACCGCTGGACTTTATCCATTTAAAAGGACGGAAGAAGATCCAGTGCGAATGTTCGCTGGTGAAGGTGGACCTGAGCGGACCAATAGACGATTTCATTATGTAAGTTTGGGAATGCCGGCAAAACGACTTTCCACTGCTTTTGATTCCGTAACCTTATATGGGAACAATCCTGGACTAAGGCCGGATATATATGGTAAAATCGGAAACGCAGGAGTTTCAATCTGTTGTTTGGACGATGCCAAAAAATTGTATTCTGGTTTTGATTTAAGTAATCCAGTGACCTCGGTGAGCATGACCATAAATGGGCCAGCCCCTATGTTATTGGGCTTTTTTATGAATGCTGCGATTGACCAAAATTGCGAAAAGTATATTAAGGAACATGGACTTGAAAAGGAAGTGGAATCCAAAATAGGGGAAGTTTATAAAAGTAAGGGGGTGATGCGACCAAAATACATTGGGGAATTGCCAGAGGGGAATGATGGTTTGGGATTAATGCTGCTTGGAATTACAGGAGACCAGGTATTGTCTCAAGAAGTATATAAAGAAATCAAGAAAAAGACATTAATTAATGTTCGGGGTACGGTCCAAGCCGATATCCTAAAGGAAGATCAGGCTCAAAATACCTGTATTTTCTCTACGGAATTTGCACTTCGCCTAATGGGGGACGTACAGGAGTATTTTATCGAAAATAAGGTTCGCAACTTTTATTCGGTTTCCATTTCGGGCTACCATATTGCAGAAGCAGGGGCAAACCCTATAACCCAATTGGCATTTACTCTCTCCAATGGTTTTACCTATGTTGAATATTATTTAAGTAGGGGTATGGATATTAATAAGTTTGGTCCAAACCTGTCATTTTTCTTCTCTAACGGGATTGACCCTGAATATGCTGTGATTGGGCGTGTTGCCCGTAAAATATGGGCAAAGGCCATGAATTATAAATATGGAGCTGATCCCAGGGCACAAATGTTGAAATATCATATTCAGACTTCTGGTCGTAGTCTTCATGCCCAAGAAATAGATTTTAATGATATTAGAACTACGTTGCAGGCGCTATATGCAATATATGACAATTGTAATTCCCTTCACACCAATGCTTATGATGAAGCGATAACAACACCTACCGAAGAATCTGTACGTAGAGCCATGGCAATACAATTGATCATTAATAAGGAATTGGGATTGTCTAAAAACGAAAACCCGTTACAGGGTTCCTTTATTATAGAAGAACTTACCGATTTGGTTGAAGAGGCTGTATTGTTGGAGTTTGATCGCATTACAGAACGAGGTGGCGTTCTGGGAGCCATGGAAACTATGTACCAACGCTCTAAGATCCAGGAGGAAAGTTTGCATTATGAAACATTGAAACACAATGGGGAGTATCCCATAATTGGCGTAAACACCTTTTTAAACTCCAAAGGATCACCAACAATATTACCAGCTGAGGTTATTCGTGCTGCAGAAGCGGAAAAACAAGCACAGATCACTGTGTTGGAAAATTTACATGAAGGGAATAAAGAGGAAACTCAAAAACTTTTGTCGGAACTTCAGGAAGTGGCCATTCATAACAAGAATATATTTGAGGAACTTATGGAAGTGACCAAAGTATGTTCGTTGGGACAAATCACCCATGCGTTATTTGAAGTTGGTGGGCAATATAGAAGAAATATGTAATCCTGATCGGGATTTCAAGATCTCTTGCCGCTTCCATAAATTGTTAAGATGAGATTAAATGCCAAATGGATCATCACCCATATTTCGTAAAGAACGCCTCCACTTTTTGAAAGACCTTCGAAAGCTTTTTAGTTCCTTTCGAAGTAAGTTTAAATACTCTTTTTCCTTGACGCCGTCTCTTTCTAGGCCATTGCAGTAGGAAAGAATGTTTCGAGTCATAATGTTAATGAACATAACACTTTTCATACGTGCTTTGTGCGATTTGGAATATTCTGCCTGGGCTATTTTTTGTCGAATCAATATGGCGTCTGTAAGAAGGGAATCTGCAATGATATCTCTATGGCTATCAGATTGATACAGTCTTAGTAGGTCCTTGTTATAAGTAACGTATGCAGCAATCTCCCTACTCAATTTGCAGAGGTCTAATGATTTCCTGTAGACAGGTACGGCACTTAAATTTTTATTGGACATTTTTTCTTTAAAGCAACTTTAATCATATAAAAATACGTTGTAATTTTTAATATTATCTTTATAATCATTAGCATTTTTGTATATTTACTTTGATAACTAAATAATTATAGCCATAAAGTTTTGAATATTAAAATCGACGACTTAAACTGGGCAATTTTAAAAAGCCTTCAGGGAAATGCAAGGGAATCTTTTGCCAATATTGGCCGAAAAGTAGGGCTTACTCCACCCGCTATTGCTGAACGGGTTAAGAAAATGGAGGATATGGGGATTCTTACAGGTTATAAGGCCATGGTGTCCCATACACAAACAGGATATCAATTAAAGGCTATCGTTACTTTACGTGCCTTTATGGGAAAATTAAAGCCTTTTTTGGAAATGGTAGGTTCGTTTGAAGAAGTACTCAACTGTTATAGGATTACAGGCAACGAAAATATAATTATGGAAGTGGTGCTAAAGGATCAATTCCATTTGGAACGATTTATCGATAAGATCATACAATACGGAGAAGCCCGTACCCATATTATTTTGTCTGACGTAGTTTCCGGTGCACCTATAAAGAAGGTAGAGATATAATTATTCTTCAGTAAAAAAAAGGAGATTAATCTGTTTAATTATCAGAAATACCAATCGTATTGTATAACTTTATTGGAGTTATGTTTGGCTAGATTTTTGATGAATCAATTTGTATGAAGCGATTTTTGTTATTACTGTTCTTTGGTGTTTCTATCACTTTTCATGCTAAAGCCCAACAAATTAGCCTTAAAAAGGGTATAATAATAGACTCCATTCAAGTTAGCGATTCCATTCCGGAAAATTTTGCTCTATACCTTCCTACTAATTTTGAAATGAATGTCAAATGGCCTGTTGTTTTTGTCTTTGATTTGGACGGAAAGGGTAAACGTACCTTGCGGATGCTTAAGAACGCTGCGGAGCAACAAGGTTATATTATGGCAGCATCGAACAATATCAATGATAGTCTTTCTTTATCGCAGAACATTTTAATCTCCAACAGAATGTTCAATAAGGTATTTGATCTTTTTCCTGTTCACAACAATAGGGTTTATACCGCGGGCTTTTCCAATGGGGGTAGATTGGCCTCTTTAATTCCTTCATTTGTAAAAGGGATAGATGGTGTTATTTCTTGTGGAACGGCAATACCCAATACAGAACTCTTAAGTGCTAAAAATCCCTTCCATTTTATTGGGATCGTAGGAAAAGAGGACTTTAATTATATAGAAATGTTGGAGGTTGAAAAAACATTAAATAAAATAAAATTTCCCAACCATCTTTTAGTATTCAGTGACGAACAGCCATTGGCAAAACAGAAGTATCTTCAAAAAGCAATGGAAATATTTACCATAGAGTCTATGGGAAATGGAAATGTTAGAAGAAACGATTCTCTGATAGAAACCAGTTATAAAAGTAATATAGATGAAATAAACAGCTTAATTGACTCCAATAAACTAATTCGAGCTGATGATTTGTTAGGGGAAATGATATCGATTTATAGGTCGCATATGGATGTAGATTCTTTAAAGGATAGGAAGCGTGTCTTAAAAAAAGATAAAAGATATAGAGCATTAAAACGAAATGAAAACAATTTCTTTTTTAAAGAATCCCTTATTAAGGCCGATTATATTTATTATTTGGAGGAGGATGTGCTTAATTACAATTTCAACAATTTAGGCTGGTGGAACTATCAAATGGAAGAGTTGAAAAAACACATCAATAGCAAAAACAAGGCGGAACAACAAATGGGAAAACGTCTTCGTGGCTATGTCAACGCCTTGATAGAAGATGATGTTGAAGTTTTGGAATCAGAAAAGCAAGTGGATGAAGAAGCACTTAGTTTTCTTTGGATGTTAAAGACCATTGCCAATCCCAAAGATTACATATATTACTTAAAGGTTATCTCAAACAGTGCCAAAAATGAGGACTTTGGAGCTGCCTTATTTTATTTAGGGGAATTATTGGAAAATGGCTACACGGACAGGGCTGAACTGTATGCTTTGGAACATACTGCACTCTTAAGGATTACTCCTGAGTTTAATGAAATTGTGGCGAAACATCTAAAGGAAGCTAGATACGACATTATTGAAGAATAAGTCTTGGAACCTGTGTTACATCCCAGTCGATCACAAGTCCTTTTGCCAAAGAATTTGCAATTTCCTTACCATACAGATATTCACAAAGATATAGTGCAGCCTCAAAGCTTTTGGCACCACCGGCAGAAGTAATATATTTTCCATGATGCACAAATAGAACACTGTCCTTTACCGATAAGTTGGGGAACATTTTTTTATAGGCTTCAATATCACTTGGAAAGGTGGTCGATGTTACTTCGTTTAAAACACCAGCCTTGGCCAGCACAAATGCACCGTCACAATGGGAGGTCATAAAAAGGGCATTTTTGTCAACTTTTCGCACAAAATTTAACATCACGGTGTCCTTTAGATCAGTATCCAAATGATGTTCAGCACTGGGAATGACAAGTATATCTATTTGGGGAATGGAATCATGGGTATAGTCAAAGTCGGGTAAAATCCGTACTCCTTCAAAGGTTGTAATGGGCTTGGTAGTATTGGCTATGGTAAAGGTGTTCATGCCCTTGATGTTGTTGCGGTATTGGGTATGTTGAAAGATATCATAAGGTGCTGTAAACTCGGTATTGAAGGTGCCATCCATAATTAGGAAGGCTACGTTATATCGATTTGGGTCCAAATTTGGAAAGTATCTTTCTACTTTGGAATCTATGATTGGACGTTCTCTTTTTTGGTTACAGCTCAAGGCCAAGCTTGTAAATAGTAAAACAACTATAAAGTTTTTCACGCTTTTAATTTATTAAAGTTCTCCTTAGGTTATATTGGCAACAGGCTTTTTTAATATCTTCTTTAATAACAAAAGTAAGAAAATACCCAACAGGCAGATAATGGTAAGGCCATACCAAGTAATTTCATATCCGAAAGTGGCAATGGAGCGCATGCCATAGTTGTGGGCAAAAACATGTGAGATTGAAAATGATATGCTATATAGCGCCAAATATTCCCCTTGATTACCTCGCTTGGACCTATCCATTGCCAATGCATTGGAAAAGGGAAAAGCAATCATTTCCCCCAAGGTCATTAATAACATTCCAAGGACCAATACCCCAACCCAAGTGATGAGATTAAGTATTAGGAAACTTAGCCCTACTAAAAAAAGGCCTATCATTATATTGGTTATTTTGGACCAGGGCCTTCTTTCCAAAAATGCAATTAAGGGCATTTCAAAAACGAATATAACAAAGCCGTTCATTGCCAACAATAGGCCAATTTGGTATTCACTTAAAAGATGTATTTCGTTGTAATATATTGGAATGGTTGAAAAATATTGTACAAAAGCAAAACCAAAGAATATCATTGCCGCAATGAATACCCAATAAGGCACATCTTTATACGCAGACTTCGGAGCTTCATTAATAACGTTGTCCAATATTTTGGCTTTTTGAGGATTCAGGACAAATAAAAGTAGGGTGCCAGCTATAATACAGGTGACCCCATCTACCCAAAACAAACTGCCATAACCCAAGGTTGTTATTATGATGCCACCCAAGGCCGGACCTGCCGAAAATCCCATGTTTATGGCCAGTCTTATAAGGGTTACGGACCGTGTTTTGTTTTCTGGTTTGCTATAAGCACTCAATGCAACATATGAAGCAGGCCTAAAAGCATCTGCTACCACCATAAGGACAAATATCCCAACACAGATAATCCAAAAATCATAAAGGAACTGAAGCGCAATGAAAAGAAAACCGGTAGCGATTAAACTAATGAACATTACCTTATAATATCCGAGGCTGTCTGTAAGTTTTCCGCCAATCCATGTGCCAACAAGGGATCCAAGGCCAAAGCAGGTCATGATGATTCCGACCCTTTCCAAGGTAAATCCGAGATTTTGGGTTAGATATAAGGACAAAAAAGGGATGACCATGGTGCCTGCCCTGTTCACTAATGTGATCAAGGCCAGCCACCAGACTTCCTTGGAGAGTCCTTTAAAGGAATTGAGATAATTAAAATAAAGTTTTTTCATTTATAAATTGATTGGCATAAAAAAAGCCTGACGATTTTGCCAGGCTGCTGCATTGGTAAAATTAGCATCAATTTTAAAAATGGCAATACTGGACCCACTGTTGTGAATATATCTTGACCTTCCTCCAAATTGATAAAATTCCCATTTTCATGCCCTCTTTGAACAAAACTAGATAAAATTATGATATGTTGTATTTTTGAACTTTAAACCTGATCCAATGAAATTTTATTATCTCGTTATTATATTAATATTCTTCGGTTGCTCCAATAAAAAGAAATACCATAGTTCGGTTAAAACCGAAATCGAAGTTTCCAAATCGGATGCATTACAGGATGTCCTTAAATTTCAAGACGAACTGGATAAGGAATTTAAACATCCCGATACTTCTCCTTTGCCCGATAGATATCGTAAAGATTTTGAAGGATTAAATTTTTTTAAACCGGACACCAATTACAGGGTAATGGCAAAGTTCGTTGCCACTCCTGAAGCGCTTCCGTTTATGATGTCCACTACAACCGATAGACAATCTGAAGAAGTTGTATATGGCATTGCTTATTTTTCTTTAAATGGTTCGGACCATGAGTTGGAGGTGTACCAAAGTAGGGAACTATTGTTGGAAGAAGAGTATGATGATTATCTATTTCTGCCATTTTTGGATATCACCAATGGGGAAGAGACTTATGCTGGTGGGCGGTATATAGATTTGACCATTCCCAAAGACAATTCAATAATCATAGATTTCAACATGGCCTACAATCCCTATTGTGCATATAACAAAAAGTTTTCTTGTCCGATTGTACCAAAAGTAAATCATTTAAACACTGAAATAAAAGCCGGGGTTAAGGCCTTTAAGCCCGAGGGTAAATAAAAAACCCGACAAGAGCCGGGTTTTTCATGATTAAATTATAATAAAATTAATTCTTACATTTTAGAAGGAATAAATTGCTGCCAAAACAAAAGAAGAAAGACTTTTTAAAGGATCACCGTCTCCATCAACGAAATTACCATCTTCAGAAGCACTGTCCAGACGCAATTCTGGTTTAATGATCAAATCACCGATAGTTGCGCTTCCGGTTAAAGTTACCGCGAAGACGCTTGAATCACCATCTGCATCACTTGCACCGATTGCACCAAAAAAATCTGTTTCTGTAAAATACTCACCTCTTAGACCTATGGTGAAGTTTTCTGATGCTGCCAATTGTGGGTAGAGTGCAACACCTGCAAAATCCCCAATTCCATCTTCGTCATCCCCACTAAAGTAGGCTGCGTTTATCCCTAAGAAAAAGTCTTCCGATAGATCAAAACCACCGGTATAATCGACTTCAAAAGAACCGTTATCTGCTAAGAAATTCAAAAATTGGTCGCTATAACCCAATTGAACTCCATAAGCATATTGTCCTGTTGGATTAAATTCGGTTAAATCTGTCTGATTCATTACTGCCAACATCAGGCTAAAATCTTCAGATAAAGTAAAGTCCGCTTTAAGACCTGTATGCGAAAATGGTCCGTAAGAGAATAGATATGAAGTACTGTAGTTAAAGTTTGCCACTGGTGAAATAACTTCATATCCTAGAAAGGTATTGAAATTACCAAAAGTTAGTTTTACATTATCACTAACATTCCAATATACATAAAGCTGGTTTACGATATCTCCTGTTGCAGAATACATTGGTGATGCAAAAATAGCATCTGTACCTCTAGGTCCAAAAACCAAATCGGCGACAAATCCTACTTCTTCACCTTCATAGGCGCCAATTACGTTTGCCATACCTAAGGAAAATCCTGGTAAATTGGCAAATGAACTTCCTGGTGCTTGTGCATCCACACCGTTTCCGGCGTTCAGATTACCCCTATAATAGGCATCTACAGAGCCGCTAAATGAGAACTTTGCTTCTTCTACTTCTTCCTCCTGAGCAACTAATGCCACTGTTGAAAAAAGTAAAAATAATAATAGAATAGAATTTTTTACGTATTTTGTGTTTGTAATCGTTTTCATAATTCAATGTTTTAGAACTCCTTAATAAAGGATGTTTTTAAAAATGTTAAAAGTTGATGTATTTATTGCGAAATGATTATTAACGGAGCGTTCTGCAAAACGCTCCGTTTTTTGTTGTGTATTAATTAATGTTGGTTTAACCTAAAGTCAGGATAAGCATCCATTCCATGTTCGTGCAAGTCCAAGCCTTCCAATTCTTCTTCTTTGGATACCCGGATACCTACTACTTTCTTTAGAATTGATATAATAATAAAAGCTGAAAGTGAACAGAATATTGCTGTGGCACCTACACCTGCCAATTGATACAAGAACTGATCAGCTCCTGCTTTGGCTCCGAATATACCAACTGCAAGCGTTCCCCAAATACCACATATAAGGTGAACTGCAACAGCTCCTACAGGATCATCCAATTTTAGTTTGTCAATTAAAGCTACTCCAAGTACAATGATAATACCTGCAAGGAAACCAATAATAACAGCTTCGTTCGGTGACATTAAATCTGCCCCAGCAGTAATACCTACCAAACCACCCAATATTCCGTTCAAGAACATGGTAAGGTCATAGTTTTTGTAAAGAAGGGTTGATAAAAGAAAAGCTCCAATTCCACCGGCAGCTGCTGCCAAACAAGTAGTGACCAATACTAGGGAAGTTCCTTCTGGATCTCCGGATAATACAGAACCACCGTTGAATCCAAACCATCCCAACCATAAGATTAGTACCCCAGCTGTAGCAAAGGGAATGCTATGACCCGGAAGTGCTTTGGGTTTTCCATCCTCTCCAAATTTACCTATACGGGCTCCCAATAGATAAATAGCAACAAGGGCTGCCCATCCACCTACAGAGTGTACCAAAGTAGATCCTGCGAAATCGTGAAATCCTGCGTCATCCCCTCCAAGAGTTGAAAGGAAACCTCCACCCCATTGCCATGATCCAACAATAGGATATACCAGACCTACATATATGAGTGTAAAAATCATAAATGGTCCTATTTTAATGCGTTCTGCCACGGCTCCTGAAACTATGGTTGCCGCGGTTGCCGCGAACATTGCTTGAAACAGAAAGTCTGTCCACCAGGTATATCCACCATCTGCATATTCCGTGGTCATTCCACCTTCAGGGGCTGCAATACCGAACCCTGCAAATCCCAGATAACCATCACCAATTAAGTTGAAGTCTCCTGGGTACATGAGGTTAAAACCACCTATGTAGTACAATAAAAGCCCAGAACAAATAATAAATATGTTTTTAAATAAAATATTGATGGTGTTTTTCTGTCTCGTTAACCCTATCTCCAGTAATGAGAATCCCATATGCATAAAGAATACGAGGGCCGTACAAACCATCATCCAAATATTGTTAGCTGTAAATAATCCTGCGTCCATAATCTATAATTGTTAGTTAGTTCTTAAATTTTAGTTGATTCCGGCATGACCGTTCTCTTTGGTTCTAATACGATACGCCTCAATGACATCGGTAACAAATACCTTACCGTCTCCTACGTTCCCCGTATAGGCGGCTTCCAAAATGGCCTGTACAGTTTTTTCCAAAAATTCATCGGAAATCACTATGTCCAGATATCTTCTTTGGATATCTGAGGTACTGTACGATATACCACGGTACACATGTCCTTGTTTTTCATTACCAACTCCAGTTACATCCCAGTAGCTGAAAAAGTTTACCTCAATTTCATGTAACGCTTTTTTCACGTCATCAAATTTTGATTTTCGAATAATTGCCTCGATTTTTTTCATAATTGGTTTTTTGTTTACGGGGGCAAATGTATGTTAAATAATTTAACACTATAAAAAAAATGGGGGTCAGTACGTCATTTTTGTAATTATAATAATTATACCCCCTAAAAATTAGGGGTATGTGATTTTGAAATTAGATATAA
>CAXMOE010000070.1:0-9959 GCA_964194835.1 uncultured Flavobacteriaceae bacterium
AAGAGAGAATTTATATAGATTGGAATCAAAGTATTGCAGACCTAAATGTTTATCATCAAAAAATATCCTAAGGAAAAGAAAGATTTTAGTGGCCTGTTCTGGATTTAAATCTGTGATTCTTGGTTTTATGCGGCTGTATCTTTTCAAAATGGGACTACTTCGGAACACCTGAAATACTCAAAATAACTTGACAAGTTGACTTTTGGTTGAAAAGTGCAGTTAGTGCATATAATGCTGTTATATACCGCAGTACATGACTTAAACTAAAAAACCCAACCTATTTTCATAAGTTGGATTTCTGTTTTTGTGGTCCCACATGGGCTCGAACCATGGACCCCCTGATTATGAGTCAGGTGCTCTAACCAGCTGAGCTATAGGACCCGAAAACGGGTTGCAATATTACTACTTATTTTAATATGTTGCAAACATATTTAATGGTCATTCATGTATTTCCTGGCATAATTCCACCAGCACCCCATTGGCGCTTTTGGGATGTAAAAAAGCCACAAGTTTATTGTCTGCCCCTTTTTTTGGCACTTCGTTCAAAACCGTAAAACCTTCCTTTTTTAACCGTTTTATTTCGGCTACTATATCCTCTACCTCAAAAGCAATATGGTGTATGCCCTCTCCTTTTTTTTCAATAAACCTGGCTATGGGGCTATCTTCCCCTATTGCCTCCAAAAGTTCAACCTTGTTGGGCCCTGCCTTAAAAAATGAGGTTCTTACCCCCTCTGAGAGCACTTCCTCGGTCTTGTAAAAAGGCGTTCCCAGCAATTTTTCAAACAATTGGTTTGAGGTTTCCAGGTCCTTAACGGCTATCCCAATATGTTCTATTTTGTTCATTATCTGTAAGTATGAAACTAAAATACACAATATTGTGCGTATTTTTGTGCCATGGAAACTCAACGACAGAAAAAAATTGCAGGCGTCATTCAAAAGGACATTGCCGATATTTTGCAACGAGCTGCTACAGATGGAGGATTAAAGGGTACGTTGATCTCAGTATCCAAGGTGTCTGTGACCACGGATCTTTCCATTGCAAAAGTGTATGTAAGTATCTTTCCCCATAAGAATGCCAAAGAGTTGGTGGAGGGAATGAAATCTAACCAGCCATTGATAAAACACGAACTGGCCCAACGGACCCGGAACCAATTACGTAGAATGCCCGAACTCTTGTTTTTTATTGATGACTCTTTGGAATATATTGATGGCATTGATAAATCGCTTAAAGGGGAAGAAAACCCAATCGAAAATCCAGATTTGCTGGAAAAAAGAAAAAAATCCTAACATTGAATTTTCCACTCTACATAGCGCGGCGGTATGTACGGTCCAAAAGCAGCCAAAACGCCGTAAACATCATTAATTTTATTACTTTTTTGGTAATCGTAATCGGTTCCGCTGCCCTTTTTATTGTCCTTTCTGGCTTTGCCGGGCTCAAGACCTTTAGTCTTTCCTTTAGCAATACTTTTGATCCCGATGTAAAGGCAATGTCCGTCACCGGAAAGTTCTTTACTGTTTCTCCTGATCAAGAACAAGAATTACATCAACTTAATGGGGTGGTTTCCTATGCCAAAGAGCTGGAAGAAAGGGTATATCTTACCCATCGTCAAAAAAGCCATGTGGCCTATATTAAAGGGGTGAATAGCAGCTACAATAAGGTTACAGGAGTGGATAGTACACTCTATTTTGGTGAATGGGCCATAGACCAAAACCAAGGTGTTGTGGGAATTGGTATTGCCAATCTATTGGGGCTAACGGTGAATAATTACAGAAATCCCTTAGTGGTCTTAGCGCCAAAACCTGGGAAGGGATCTCTATCACAACAGGCCTTTAGCCAAAAACCCTACAACGAATTTCCCATAGTTATCAGTGGTATTTATGCCATTGAAGAAAATTTGGATAAAAAATACCTGTTTGCCGAATTGCCAATCGTACAGGCCTTGTTGGAAAAAGACAGCACACAGGTTTCGGGAATAAATTTTAAACTACATCCAACAGCCGATATTGCAGAAATTCGCAGTCAAGTGAAACATATCTTCAATGATAAAGTAGTTGTAAAAGATAGGCAGGAGCTCAACAGTACTTTGCACCGAATGTTGAATACGGAGAACCTGGCAACCTATCTAATTTTTACCTTAGTGCTCGTAATTGCCCTGTTTAACGTAGTGGGGGCCATAATCATGATGATCCTCGACAAACAGCAAAATTCCAAAACCCTTTATAGTTTGGGAACTACCATCAAAGAACTCCGAAGAATTTATTTTGTACAAGGTTTAATGGTCACTAGTGTGGGCGGTCTTATGGGGGTAGCCTTGGCCTCCTTGCTTATTTGGTCACAACTGGTGTTTGGATGGCTTAGAATAACACCTTCCCTGGCTTATCCTGTTGAATATAAATTGATAAATGTGCTCATCGTGCTGGCCACAATAGTGGTATTGGGATTCATTGCCTCTAAAATTGCTAGCAGCAGGGTAACCAAAAAGTTGATTGGAGCCACCTCCTAGGTATTGGTTTATGAAATCTTTTAAGACAGCACCAAATTATGCGAACTGGTGGTCGCCAAACTTTTCCAGCACTTCTTCAAATGCAGCAAATACATCCCTGGCATCATCACTGGTCACCATTTTCATGCGATACTCCTTAAAATCGGGTATTCCTTTAAAATAATTGGTATAATGTCTCCGGGTTTCAAAAACCCCAAGCTTTTCACCCTTCCAATCTATGGCCATTTGTAAGTGCCTTTGGGCTGCCGTCACCCTTTCTTCCATTGTGGGTGGTAAAATTTGCGTTCCAGTCTTAAGATAGTGCTTCACTTCCCGGAAAAACCAAGGGTAGCCAATACTTGCACGTCCGATCATGGCTCCATCCAATCCATATTCATTCTTCATCTTCTCGGCCATTTCAGGCGTGTCAATATCCCCATTCCCGAATACAGGAATGTGCATTCTAGAATTATTCTTTACCTCCGCTATTGGTGCCCAATCGGCATTTCCCTTGTACATCTGCACCCGGGTCCTACCGTGTATGGCAATTGCCTTGCAGCCTACATCCTGTAACCGTTCCGCGACCTCAACGATTTTTATGGAATCGTGGTCCCATCCCAAACGTGTCTTCACTGTAATGGGGAGATGGGTGTGCTCTACCATGGCCTTGGTAAGTGATACCATTAGATCTATATCCTTTAAAATTCCTGCTCCGGCACCTTTACTGACCACTTTTTTAACCGGACAACCAAAATTGATGTCTATAATATCGGGCTTGGACTTTTCCACTATTTCCACGGAGCGTAACATGGATTCCAAATTGGCTCCAAAAATCTGTATGCCAACAGGGCGTTCCTTTTCGTAGATATCCAATTTCATTACGCTTTTTGCAGCGTCTCGGATAAGACCTTCAGAAGAGATAAATTCGGTATAGACCACATCTGCACCCTGTTCCTTACAGAGCGCGCGGAAAGGCGGATCGCTTACATCCTCCATTGGGGCCAGAAGTAATGGGAATTCCGGTAATTGTATGTCTCCTATTTTGGGCAAATCCTAACTATTTTAAGATTGCAAAAATAAGAAATATCCGTAACATGGTATTTTACTGGGCACCTAGCCTGTCGCGCTCGATTTTATCAATGTCCCTTTCGTTGTCTTGAAGTCTAAAATTTCCAAAATTGTACGTAAATCCAAACCGTACAAATTGTGTTTCGGGTTTGGCAAAATACGCGTTGTCTTGATTTAAATATCTAGAGACCAAATTTCCGTTGGCCTTGCCCAAAACATCCTCTACTGCCACAGAAACCACCGCCCTGTTCTTCCATAGCGATTTCCGTAGTCCAATGGTCATCGTAGTGGTGGGGTCCTGAATGTATGACCCATACAAATTCCCTGTTAAATACCCAAGTGAAAGCTCTCCTGTAAAAGTGCCATCTTGGGACAGGGAAAGATAGTTCCCCAAATAACCATAAAAACCATCAAGAGAGTTGGTAACTGCTTGGTTGCCACTTTCCAAGGCCAAAAAAGTTTCTTCCTCCGAGAAAAGGGACATATAACTATAGAGGAACCAATTTTTGCAAACCGACTTTCCATAGGTAAAATCCAGGCCATAGGAAACACTTTCCAGCACATTTTGCTTCACCTGTCTTAAAGTTAGGTTTTGGTTATCCTGGAAACTTAGTGTACTCATATAATTTCCATTATCTCGATAATACAGGTCAAAGAAATATTCTCCTTTAAACGTATAATTGAAATTGAAATTATTACTGAAATTAGGTCGTAGATCGGGGTTACCAATAGTAAAGTCGTTTTCATTCAAAAAATAACGGAAGGGATTTAAATCCTGATATCGTGGTCTCTTTAGCTTTCGCGAATAATCGAACGAAAAACTATGATCTTCGTTTGTTGAATACAACAAATAAAAAGTAGGGAACAACTCAAAATATTCCAAATCATTTATGGTTGACAAGGCGACTGAATTTCCAGAACTTTTGGTCTGTTCTGCCCGTAAGCCTGTTTTTAGACTCCAATTTTCCCAATCCTTGGTTAAACTAAAATACCCGGCATAGACTTTTTCATCATAGAGGAAATTGTCGGACAAATTGATGTTGAATGTTTGACTGCCATTGGCAACATTATAATAATCGAGCCCGCTCTCAGAGTTTATAAAAGCAGCCTTTAATCCAGTTTCAATATTGATGCTCCCTATGACAGATTCTATATCCAATTGTGTGGTATAGATATCAATATTTTGGTCAGCTACGGTAAAAAAACTATAGTTTCTCATAAATGCCCCTTGTGGATCAAAATAATCAGAAGATGCATTCTGGGTCCTGTCCAAATTAAATTTGGTGTAATGGCCGTTCAGTTTTATGGCGCCTTTGCCCTTAAAGCTATGCTTGTACGAGATATCGGCAGAAAGGTTGTTTTTGTCCTCGCCAAGGGAGCTAATTGTAGTAAAAGTAGAATCCAAGACATTTACAGTGTTTCGGATTTCCGTAAACTGATCGTTTTCATAGGTCTTGTCCGGGGAAAAGAGACCGGAAGCGCTAATGTTCAATTCATTTCTGTCGTCAAAGTCATAATCCAAATTAAGGTTTGCGTTATGAGACCTTGATCTGGTGGTCCTATTAAAATCGGTCTCCCATCTAGAAAAAATTGCGCTGTTATTGATAAAGTCGATGTGGCTATCATCCTTTTTATATTCCTTTTTGGGGTTAAAGGTATAATTGGCGTATATATTAAGGTTTTTTGTTTTATAAAAATGACTTGTTCCCAAACTGTATTTTGAAAATACCCCTTGGGTATAGGTCCCATTAAAATTTCCTTTATAACCAAGGGAGATGTTCTTATTTGTGATAATATTTAAAATAGGGCCTCCCTCAGCATCGTATTTTGACGGAGGGGAGGTAATTACCTCTACAGTTGTTATATTTTCGCCAGAATAATTTTCCAATAGATCCTTTACCTCATCAGCCGACAATTGAACTTTTCTGTCGTTGATATAAACTGTTGCCGATTGGTTTCGAATCTTCAATTCGTTTCTATTAAGTATTACCCCTGGGGTTTGTTTTAAAATATCCCATGAACTGCCTTGCGATACTACGGTGTTCTCCACATTAAACACTAAACGATCTATTTTTCGATTTACAACGGGCAGCTTGGAGTACACCACCACTTCATCCAAAAGCTGAGCGTCATTATCAATGATCACAGAGCCGATTTCAGTAGTCTGATAAATGTCGACTGGTATTAATCTTGAAGTATTGCCAACATAACTGGCCGTAACATAATAGATGTCCGATGGCACATCGTACATCACGAAGAAACCCTTATCATCTGTAGAAGCCCCGGTCACAAAAGTGGAATCAGAGGGTTTTAACAGTAAAACATTAGCATAGGCAACACCTACATTGTTCCTGTCTTTTACACTTCCGGATACAGTATATCCCTGGGCAGTTATGATAAAAGTTGGGGCAATAATAGATATCAACAAACAATAAAATAATCTCACAGTATTGCAAATTGAGTTCCAAATCTAATAAATATATAGTGCATTCTCGTACAAAAATTGTAAACTTTCTCCGAACCTTGGTTTGGGTCTATCCCCCTTAATTTATATGCTGGGCGGTATTCAGGGTCTATAAATTAAGTTATATTTGCATTTGGTTTAAGCCCGATCGGTTGCTTAAACTCCATAAAATAAAATTGGATGAAAAACATCAGGAACTTCTGCATCATTGCCCATATAGACCATGGGAAAAGCACTTTGGCAGATAGGTTGTTGGATTTTACAGGCTCTGTTACCGACCGTGAAAAACAAGATCAGTTGTTGGATAGTATGGACTTGGAGCGCGAAAGGGGCATCACCATAAAGAGTCACGCCATCCAAATGGAATACACCTATAAAGGGGAACAATATATTCTCAATTTAATTGATACTCCCGGTCATGTGGATTTCTCTTATGAGGTTTCCCGATCCATAGCTGCCTGTGAAGGCGCTCTCTTGGTCGTGGATGCTGCCCAGAGTATACAAGCGCAAACCATTTCCAACCTGTATTTGGCTTTGGAAAATGATTTGGAAATAATCCCTATCCTGAACAAAATAGATCTGCCCAGTGCAAGTCCGGAAGAGGTTACCGATGACATCGTTGATTTATTGGGTTGCAAACCTGAAGAGATCATTCCTGCCAGTGCCAAGACCGGAATTGGCATTGAAGAAATATTGAGCGCCATCATTGATCGGGTTCCTCCACCAAAAGGTAATATTGATGAGCCTTTACAAGCCTTGGTCTTTGATTCTGTGTATAATTCATTTCGCGGTGTTGAGACTTATTTCAAAGTAATCAACGGTGAAATAACAAAAGGTCAAAAGATAAAATTTATTGCTACGGGCAAAAGTTATTTTGCAGATGAAGTGGGTACATTAAAACTTACACAGGCACCGAAAAAAAGTATCAAAGCAGGGGATGTGGGATACCTTATTACGGGTATTAAAGAAGCAAAGGAAGTAAAGGTGGGCGATACCATTACCGATGCCATAAACCCGACAAAGAATGCGATTGAAGGTTTTGAGGACGTAAAACCCATGGTTTTTGCAGGTATTTATCCCGTGGATACAGAAGATTTTGAAGAACTAAGGTCTTCCATGGAAAAATTACAACTTAACGATGCTTCACTGGTCTTTACTCCAGAAAGTAGTGCTGCCCTTGGGTTTGGTTTTCGTTGTGGATTTCTGGGAATGCTGCATATGGAGATTATCCAAGAACGGTTGGAGCGTGAGTTTGACATGACCGTAATCACCACGGTTCCCAATGTAAGCTACCACGCCTACACCCGAAAAGACCCGGATGTTCCCTTAATTGTGAACAATCCGACCGATCTTCCGGATCCCTCAACTGTAGATCGTATTGAGGAGCCTTATATTAAAGCGACCATAATTACAAAGGCCGATTTTGTTGGAAATGTAATGTCGCTTTGTATTGAAAAAAGGGGGCTTATTACCAACCAGACCTATTTGACTACAGAACGGGTTGAACTTAATTTTGATATGCCCCTGGCGGAAATTGTTTTTGATTTTTATGACCGTTTAAAAACGGTTTCCAAAGGTTATGCGTCATTCGATTATACCCCTATTGGCATGCGTGTCTCTAAATTGGTACGCGTGGACATCTTGCTGAACGCCCAGCCTGTAGATGCTCTTTCTGCGTTGATACATTTTGACAATGCAACGCATATTGGAAAAAAAATGTGCGAGAAACTAAAGGAGCTTATCCCAAGACAACAGTTCGATATTCCTATACAGGCTGCAATTGGTTCCAAGATTATATCTCGGGAAACCATTAAGGCTCTACGTAAGGACGTTACCGCAAAATGCTATGGGGGTGATATTTCACGTAAAAGGAAACTTTTGGAAAAGCAGAAAAAAGGGAAAAAAAGAATGCGACAGGTTGGAAATGTGGAGATTCCACAACAGGCATTTATGGCAGTATTAAAGCTGAACGACTAGATTAGGCCAAAATTCAAAAAATAATTCGTTCCCACACTAATAACCGTTTCTTTAGGAAGACATTTCATCCACATCGAAAATCTTGCCTAAATAAACCAACGTATACCCTTTTTTAATGTCTTTCATTTCTTTACTAAAAGAGGATATAATTATTAATTCTCCGCTCGGGGCCTTGATAAACATGGGCACAATATCGTTGTCAGATTTGGTGACCTCGATCAACCGATCATAATGATTTTTGTCTTTAAGACTAATTTCATGTATCGCGGGGTATTTTCTGGCTGCTTCCGTGAGCATTATAAAGTCATCGGTATGTGAAAATAAGCCTTCTTTTGGATTTTTTTCAAGATCATTCATTTCATCGGTAGTCACCAATCGAAAAGATCCGTTCTCACCAAACTGTTTTTTAAACTTTCCAATGGCGAACTCATTGATTTCCGAATTCCCTGTCAAAGCCATCAAGAACCCGACATCGTTAAGCTCTATATTATCGTTCAAAGTGTCAGAATAAATATTCGCAGTAAGAGCTTCCAGACCAATATCTTTTGCCTTGTTGACATTACTTTGGTTATTATCTATAAGTACCACATGACGATTGTTGTTTTGTAGATAATTGGCAATTAATCGTGATACTTTGGAAGCGCCAATAATTAAAATTCCTTCCGATTTTTTTAGAAAAACCCCTACCGCTATAGCAAAAACGCGAGCTGTCGTGGCATTGAGCAACACTGTTCCCAACACAATCATAAAAACAAGTGGGGTAATATACTCTGCCCCAGGTACTCCACTCAATAATAATTTAGACCCAAAAAGAGACGCAATTCCCGCGGCAACTATCCCCCTAGGCCCAACCCAGCTAATAAATAGTTTTTCATTTAATTTTAAACTAGAGCCCTGGGTGCTTAAAAACACCCCAATAGGTCTAATTACAAACACAACCACAATAAAAAGACCCACAGTCTTCCAACTGTAGATCAATTCCATATCGCTAACATTAATATTTGCTGCCAGCAGAATAAAGAGAATGGAAATCAACAACACGCTTAAGGACTCCTTAAAATATAAAAGCTCTTTTATATTGGGTAAACTTATATTGCCCATGACCATTCCCATGACTACTACGGCCAAAAGTCCCGATTCATGTGCAAATATGTCAGACACCACAAAAACCAATAAAACCACAGAAAGTGAAACCACATTTAACAGATAGTGGGGAACTAAATTCTTTTTTATGGTGAACGCCAAAGCATGCGCAAATGTAAATCCAAAGGAGGTTCCAAAGAGTAAAATCTTTCCAAACTCCTCCAAGGCAGTTCTTGTATACGCCTGTCCTTCTCCAACACTAATAAACTCAAACACCAAAACCGCTACCAACGCACCTATGGGATCTATTAATATTCCCTCCCACTTTAAAACTGCCGAGACATCTTTTTTCAAGGGGATATTTCTAAGTATCGGGGTAATAACCGTGGGACCGGTAACAATAATCAATCCTGAAAAGAGAAAAGAAATTTGCCAACTAAGCCCAAAAATATAGTGGGCCGCTAAGCCTGCCCCAAAAAATGTGACCAATGATCCAACGGTAATGAGTTTGGTTATAGAGGGTCCAACATTAACAATTTCCGAGCGCTTAAGGGTTAGTCCGCCTTCAAAAAGAATAATACTAATCGCTAGTGACACAAAATAATAAAGGCCTTCTCCAGGGAATAGGCCTTTGTCTCCGTTCCATATGGGTTCTATTAGTTTACTTCCATCTTCCGTAAACAAAGTTGCAATAGGGCCAACCAGTAAACCGATCAGAATTAGGGGCAAAATTGCGGGTAGCTTTAACCTCCAAGCGAACCACTGTGCAATAATTCCTAGGATTATGATTCCGGCTAATTCTAACATCTAAACATTTTAAGTTAAACTGCGCTCAAGTTTATTCAATTCATTTTTGAATAAATTAAAAATAGGCTTTTTTTAAC
>CAXMOE010000070.1:9969-12559 GCA_964194835.1 uncultured Flavobacteriaceae bacterium
TTAACAATCTTTTAAAACGAAAATAAGTTCTTAGCCGTTTAGTGTTTCCCTATTGTTTTGTTAATTTGCAAATCATGAAATTATATCCAGTTGAGACAGGTAATTTTAAGTTGGATGGAGGTGCTATGTTCGGGGTGGTGCCAAAAACACTTTGGAACAGGACCAATCCGGCGGATGCCAACAATATGATCGATATTGCTGCCCGATGCCTGCTCATTGAAGACGGCAATCGTCTAATCCTGATCGATAACGGAATGGGCAGCAAACAATCCGATAAGTTTTTTGGGTATTACTACCAATGGGGAGGCCATACCTTGGATGGTTCGTTAAGAAATTTGGGGTTTCACAGGGATGATATTACGGATGTCTTTTTAACACATCTTCACTTTGACCATTGTGGTGGCAGTGTACAGTGGAACAGCGATAGGACTGGGTATGAACCCGCTTTTAAAAATGCTGTCTTTTGGACCAATGAAAATCATTGGAAATGGGCCACGCAGCCTAATCCCAGAGAAAAAGCCTCGTTTTTAAAAGAAAACCTTTTACCAATGCAGGAGAGTGGGCAACTAAAATTCATTTCATTGACAGGGGAACCTTTTATAAATCAATCGGAGTTAGGCTTTGGTGTTTTATGTGTAGATGGCCACACTGAAAAACAAATGCTACCACATATCCATTATCAAGGAAAAACATTAGTCTTTATGGCAGACTTAATCCCGACCCTTGGTCACATTCCCCTGCCCTATGTAATGGGTTATGATACCAGACCTCTCCTTACATTGTCCGAAAAAGAAGTTTTTTTGGAGAAAGCTGTGGAAAATAAGTACTATCTGTTTTTTGAGCACGATGCACACAATGAAATCTGTACGCTACAGCATACCGAAAAAGGAGTGCGTTCAAAAGAATTATTTACCTTTGAAAACCTATTTTAACCCCATATGAAATTTAATCCCTTAAAGTATTACTTCAGTAGATCAAAGATGATGAGCTCAGCAAGGAAAACAGTTTCAAGGGAATCTATTATCATAAAATACACTAATAAATTTTTATACATATGACATTCAAATTCTCTAAATCAGTTTTGGGGCTTGGTTCAGCAGCCTTTTTCTTAGCTGGATGCGGTGCCACGTCCTTGGTATCCACGCCCATCGAAAATATTGATACGCTTCCATTAAAAATTTCAGATCTTACAGAAGAGCAAAAAAAATCTTGGTCCCATACTGACCTTATTACAGACACCATTCCTGGCATGAGTGTTGACAAAGCCTACAGGGAGATCATCGTCAACAAAAAAGGTAAAAATGTTATTGTTGCAGTACTGGATTCGGGAATAGACCTAAAGCATGAGGACTTAGACGATGTACTGTGGACCAACAAGAGAGAGAAGCCAGGCAACGGAAAAGACGATGACAAAAATGGTTATGTAGACGATGTTCATGGCTATAATTTTTTGGGGGAATCCTATAACGAACAGTTAGAGTATCCTAGAATTCTAAGACTTAAAATAGGGGACGCCGCACTACAGGCAAAAGCCAAGTCCGAATTCGATAAAGAATATCCCCCAACAATTCAGAACAAACAACAATATGAACAAATTCTTGAGACGGTAAAAAATGCGGATGAGGTCGTAAAAAAAGAATTGGGAAAACTAAGTTACACCAAACAAGATCTGATTTCGATTAAAACCGAAGATGATGCCCTGAAACAGCACATAGGGGTGTTGACGCAAATGTATAATTATGCGGAGTCTATTCCCGATGTAATTTCCGAACTGAATAATGGAATCAACTATTTTACGGATCGTTTAAATTATAACCTTAATGTAGATTTTGATGGTAGAAAGGATGTTGGCGACAACCCATATGATATCATGGATACCAATTACGGTAACGGAAATCCGCAAAGTAGGCTTGAGGATGAAAGCCATGGAACACATGTGGCAGGCATTATCGCTGCAGAACGAAATAACGGCAAGGGGATGAACGGAGTGGCCAACAACGTTTCTTTAATGAGCGTCCGAGCTGTTCCGAATGGTGATGAATATGATAAAGATATTGCTTTGGGGATAAGGTATGCTGTGGACAATGGAGCTAAAATCATCAATTGTAGTTTTGGTAAATCATTTTCCCCAAATGCGGAGTGGGTATACGATGCCATAAAATATGCAGCTTCAAAAGATGTTCTCATTGTCCATGCAGCAGGGAACGAAGGTGAAAATTTAGATGACCCAAAGAATTCCAATTATCCCAATGATCAAATAAACAATGGTCCTGAAATAGTGGACAATGTAATTACTGTAGGTGCTTTGGACAATACTTATGGATCTGAAATGGTATCTTCCTTTTCCAATTATGGGAGTATTAATGTAGATGTCTTTGCGCCAGGCGGTGACATTTATTCAAGTTTTCCTAACAATACCTATAAGTCTATTGGAGGGACTTCCATGGCGGCTCCAGCAGTTGCAGGAGTAGCGGCGCTTGTCCGTTCCTACTATCCAAAACTTAAGGCCACACAGGTAAAAACAATATTAATGCAATCCGGATTAACAGCCAAAACCTCGATTATATTGGCTGGAGATGCGTCCAAAACT
>CAXMOE010000071.1:0-6214 GCA_964194835.1 uncultured Flavobacteriaceae bacterium
TGGATTGGATGCTGAGTATATGATAGATGCCAAGGTTGCATATGAACTTGTGGGCAAGGAGGAGGTTTTACCCTGGTATATACCTCGCGAGAAATTTTCGCATAAGGGAACCTACGGACATTCCCTGATTATTGGAGGTAGTTACGGGAAAATTGGAGCGGTGATTTTGGCAGCCAAAGCATGTTTAACTTCAGGTAGTGGCTTGGTTACGGCCTATGTTCCCAGCTGTGGATACGTCCCTGTTCAAAGTACATTGCCAGAGGTAATGGTTATTACGGACGACAGCGATTTGTTAGTTTCCAACATAGTTTTTGATATAAAGCCTACGGTAATTGGACTTGGAATAGGATTGGGTACTGGGGAAGCAACAAAAAAGGCTTTCATGGAGTTTATGATCAAAAACAAAGCTCCTTTGGTCATTGATGCCGATGCTTTGAATATATTATCGGAAAACAAAGAATTGCTTGATAAATTACCAGCTAGGTCTGTTTTAACACCACATCCAAAGGAACTTCAGAGGCTTATTGGAGTATGGAAAGACGATTATGACAAATTGGAAAAGGCAAGATCGTTTTCCAAAAAGTATAATTGTATAATGGTCCTTAAAGGAGCACATACAATTACAGTTTATAAAGATAGTGGATATGTGAACACTACTGGGAATCCAGGAATGGGAACGGCCGGTAGTGGCGATGTGCTGACCGGAATTATCACCGGGCTAATAGCCCAAGGATATGAGCCTCTAAAAGCTGCTGTTTTTGGAGTGTATCTGCATGGGAAGGCAGGTGATTTAGCCATTGAACAATGTGGCTACCAAGCTTTGATTGCTTCGCGAATAACAGATTTTATAGGAGCAGTGTATATTGATTTATTTGCAGTTCCAGAAGGACCTGAAATTCCGGAAAAGGAATAATGTAAACGACTTTTATTTACTTTTGATTTTACTCTGGGTTTTTACCTTTCTTTTGATCCATGCCAAGGCATTATCAAATTCTATATAAAATTTCATGGGTTTTTTGTAGAACAATTTTTCAATCTTAAAATTGTGCATGTCAATTTCCTTGACCGATACTATTGCAAAGGCTTTTAGGTTGTCCAATTCCCTGAGGTAACTATAAATTGTGGGATCTATGGCATATGAGTTCTTACGCAAACTAATGATGCCAAAATCTTTGTCCCTAAAATGTATCTCTGAAATACCTATGATTTGATAGGCCCTCTCTAAGGTTAGGGTAGCACCTTCTTCAAATACAGCGACCATGTAATTGTCGTATACCTGAATGGTTCCTATATCCAATTGATATTCCTTTACGATAATCGTCTTTTTGTTTTGCCCCAATTTCATTCTCTATACTTTAAGTGTCTAAAACGAAAGTAGACCTATGGGTATCCATATTAAAAAAAAATAGACTAAAAGCCTAAATATCGTTTATATGGTTTTCTATGTGATATTATTGTATTTTAATTCTTACTTCCAGTATAAAGTTCAATAAAAAAAGGAGTCGAATTATTCGACCCCTTTATCAATAAATTCTTACATAGTTATGCCTTGGGTGATTTTTCGGCTTTCTTGATTTTAATTGTAAGTTCCTCTGTTTTCTTGTCCAAATCCATAGAAATAGTATCTCCTTCCTGTAATTTGGAATTTACGATTTCCTCAGCCAAAGCATCCTCTATATATTTTTGGATTGCTCTTTTTAGTGGTCTGGCTCCATATTTTCGGTCAAAACCTTTTTCTGCAATATAATCTTTTGCCTTATCGGTTAATTTAAGTTCATAACCTATATCCCTAATTCTTGCAAACAATTTCTCGAGTTCTATGTCGATAATTTTATGGATATGTTCCCTTTCAAGTGCATTAAACACAACAACGTCATCTATCCTGTTAAGGAATTCCGGTGCAAATGCTTTTTTCAGAGCATTTTCAATAACGCTTTTCTGATGACCGTCAGCTTGTGATTTTTTAGCTGCTGTTCCGAATCCTACACCTTGTCCGAAATCTTTTACTTGGCGGGCACCAATATTGGACGTCATTATGATAATGGTATTTCTAAAGTCTATTTTTCTGCCCAGGCTATCTGTAAGATATCCATCATCCAATACTTGTAAAAGCATGTTGAAGACGTCTGGATGTGCTTTTTCCACTTCATCCAATAAAATCACTGAATAGGGCTTCCGTCTTACTTTTTCAGTCAGTTGTCCACCTTCCTCATAACCAACATAGCCTGGAGGCGCTCCTACCAAACGTGATATAGCAAACTTCTCCATATATTCACTCATATCAATACGTATAAGTGCATCTTCGGAATCAAACAATTCCTTGGCCAGTACCTTGGCCAGTTGTGTTTTTCCCACTCCTGTTTGGCCCAGGAAAATAAATGATCCAATTGGTTTATTGGGGTCTTTTAATCCAGCTCTATTACGTTGTATGGCTTTTGCTACCTTGGAGACCGCTTCATCCTGACCCACAACGTTTCCTTTAATTAGGTCGGGCAGTTCCGCAAGTTTATTGCTCTCGGTCTGTGCAATCCTATTTACTGGGATACCGCTCATCATGGAAACTACATCCGCAACATTGTCTTCTGAAACGGTTTCCCGATGCAGCTTACTGTCTTCTTCCCATTTTTCCTGCGCAACTGACAAATCTTTTTCAATTCTTTTCTCATCATCCCTCAACTTGGCAGCTTCCTCGTACCTTTGTTTTTTTACAACGGTGTTTTTTAATACGCGTACATCCTCTAACTGCTTTTCCAATTCCAAAATCTGTTTTGGAACATCCATGTTCACAATGTGCACCCGAGATCCTGCTTCATCCAACGCATCGATTGCCTTGTCCGGAAGGAACCTATCTGTCATATATCTATTGGTCAATTTCACACAGGCTATAATAGCTTCATCGGTATAATTAACATTGTGATGAGCTTCGTATTTTCCTTTTATATTTTGTAAAATTTCAATGGTTTCTATAACGGTTGTAGGCTCTACTATTACTTTTTGGAAACGACGCTCCAGAGCACCGTCCTTTTCAATATATTGTCTATATTCATCAAGCGTGGTTGCACCAATACATTGAATCTCACCTCTTGCCAGGGCAGGTTTGAACATATTGGAGGCATCCAAACTACCTGTAGCACCTCCGGCACCCACAATAGTGTGAATCTCGTCGATAAACAAAATAACTTCGTCATTTTTTTCCAATTCGTTCATGACCGCTTTCATTCGCTCTTCGAACTGTCCACGATATTTCGTTCCAGCAACCAATGATGCCAAATCCAAGGTAACAACACGTTTATTATATAGGATTCGAGATACTTTCTTGTTGATAATTCGCAATGCAAGTCCCTCGGCAATGGCACTTTTACCAACCCCTGGTTCACCAATGAGTAAAGGATTGTTCTTTTTTCTTCTACTCAATATCTGTGATACTCTTTCAATTTCCTTTTCTCTACCAACAACAGGATCCAATTTATTTTCCTCTGCCATCTTTGTAAGATCCCTTCCAAAATTATCTAATACCGGAGTTGTAGATTTTTTGCTTCCCTTTTGACCGGTAGAGGATCCAAAAGCACCTTCTTTTCCCTCATTGCCATCATCAGACTCACTTGGGAAAGATTCGGAGGTTGGGGAATCTATATAATCATCATCACTTGTAATCATTGATTTAAACTGTTCCTTAACCCCGTCATAATCTACCTTGAGTTTATGGAGTAGTTTGGTGGTGGGATCATTTTCATTTCTTAAGATACATAATAAAAGATGTGCAGTGTTAATAGAGGAACTTTGGAATAATTTTGCTTCCAAAAACGTTGTTTTTAGGGCTCGTTCCGCTTGTCTGGTCAAATGCAAATTCTTTTTGTCCTTCTGAGTGCTGCCAGAATTGGGATTTGCGGGACTTAAAATTTCCACCTTTCGTCTTAAATGATCCAAATCAACATCCAAGGCATCCAAAATACTGATTGCCTTCCCGTTTCCATCTCGCAATAATCCAAGCATAAGGTGCTCGGTACCAATAAAATCATGGCCAAGCCTTAATGCTTCCTCTTTACTATAAGCAATTACGTCTTTTACCCTAGGTGAAAAATTGTCATCCATAAATTATTCCTTTCAACTTTAAAAATAGTAAAACTATGCTTATCAAAGGCAAATACCGTACCTATATTCGTTAAACTTGGTCTAATTGACGAAAAAACGGACGAATTACAAAAAAATTAACAATCATTTTATCAACCAAAACCTGTATTTCATGTGTTAATAAATTATTTAATAAAGTCCTTTTATGTTACCTTTACAGCTCGGAATTTATGTATATTGGCTTGCTTTTTTAACTAAAAAAATAATTAGATTTTATAATGGCAGAAGGAGAAAAATTAATTCCAATCAACATTGATGATGAAATGAAATCTGCCTACATTGATTATTCAATGTCGGTCATTGTGTCACGTGCCCTTCCTGATGTTAGGGATGGTTTAAAGCCAGTACATAGAAGGGTTTTGTATGGTATGCATGAGCTAGGAGTTAGATCCAATAGTTCTCACAAAAAATCTGCACGTATTGTTGGGGAAGTTTTGGGTAAATATCACCCTCATGGCGACACCTCAGTATATGATTCTATGGTACGTATGGCTCAAGAATGGAGCCTTCGATATATGCTTGTAGACGGTCAAGGAAACTTTGGATCCATTGATGGTGATAGTCCTGCTGCAATGCGTTATACGGAAGCGCGTATGCGAAAGATTGCCGATGATATGCTGGCAGATATTGATAAGGATACCGTAGATCATCAGTTGAATTTTGATGATTCACTCCAAGAACCTACTGTATTGCCAACAAGAGTGCCAAATTTATTGATTAATGGCGCATCGGGTATCGCCGTTGGGATGGCAACCAATATGCCTCCCCATAACCTTTCCGAGGTTGTTGATGGTACCGTGGCTTATATTGAAAATAATGATATAGAGATTGATGAGCTTATTACTCATATTAAGGCACCAGATTTTCCAACCGGAGGTGTCATTTATGGATATGATGGTGTAAAAGAGGCATTTCATACCGGTCGTGGAAGAGTGGTAATGCGGGCCAAGGCCACTTTTGAGGAAGTACAGGGAAGGGAATGTATTATTGTGACAGAGATACCATATCAGGTCAATAAGGCAGATATGATCAAGAAAACTGCCGACTTGGTCAATGAGAAGAAAATTGAAGGCATTTCCACTATTAGGGATGAGTCTGATAGAAATGGTATGCGTATCGTTTATATCCTTAAGAGAGATGCCATACCTAATATTGTTCTAAATACCCTGTTTAAATATACTGCTCTACAATCCTCTTTCAGCGTTAATAATATTGCTCTGGTCAATGGTAGGCCACAATTGCTCAACGTTAAGGAAATGATCCACTATTTTGTGGAGCATCGACATGAAGTAGTCGTTAGACGTACAAAGTTTGAACTTAAGAAAGCAGAAGATCGGGCCCATATACTAGAGGGTCTCATAATTGCATCCGATAATATTGATGAAGTTATAGCTATCATTAGGGCATCTTCCAATGCGGACGAGGCAAGGGAAACTTTAATGGAGCGCTTTAAATTATCGGAAATACAGGCCAAAGCCATTGTCGAGATGCGATTGCGTCAGCTTACAGGTCTAGAGCAGGACAAACTAAGGACTGAGTTTGATGAAATTATAAAGACTATTGCAGACCTTAAGGATATTTTGGACAAGAAAGACAGAAGAATGCAAATCATAAAAGATGAGCTTCTTGAGGTAAAAGGGAAATATGGCGACCTAAGACGATCTGAGATCAATTTTGCGGGAGGAGACCTTAGTATCGAAGATATGATTCCCGATGAACAGGTGGTCATAACTATTTCGCATGCAGGTTATATAAAACGGACCCCGTTGACAGAATATAAAACTCAACATAGGGGTGGAGTAGGTCAAAAAGCTTCTTCAACAAGAAACGAAGATTTCTTAGAGCATCTTTTTGTGGGTACCAACCATCAATATATGTTGTTTTTTACACAAAAAGGAAAATGTTTTTGGATGCGAGTTTATGAAATTCCTGAAGGTAGCAGAACCTCCAAGGGGAGAGCTATTCAAAACCTGATCAATATAGAACAAGACGACAAGGTTAAAGCCTTTATCTGTACGCAAGACCTGAAGGATGAGGAATATGTAAACAATCATTATGTCATAATGGCGACCAAAAAGGGAAC
>CAXMOE010000071.1:6224-12558 GCA_964194835.1 uncultured Flavobacteriaceae bacterium
AACGGTTAAGAAGACCTCATTGGAACAATACTCAAGACCACGACAAAACGGTATCAATGCTATAGGTATTAGAGAAGATGACGAATTATTGGAAGCTAAGCTTACTACAGGTACCAGTCAAGTATTTTTAGGTCTTAAATCTGGAAAAGCCATTAGGTTCGAGGAAGGTAAGACCAGACCAATGGGTAGGAATGCTTCAGGAGTGCGGGGTATTAGATTGGCCAATGATAAGGATGAAGTAATTGGTATGGTAACGGTTCATGATTTTGACGACGAGATTCTTGTGGTTTCTGAAAATGGATACGGTAAACGGTCGAGCATAGAAGATTATCGAACAACAAATAGGGGAGGTAAAGGAGTTAAAACCATATCCATAACTGATAAAACAGGCGGACTTGTTGCTATAAAGAATGTATCGGATTCAGATGATTTAATGATCATTAATCGATCTGGTATAGCGATTCGAATGAGTGTTGAAGATCTTAGGGTAATGGGCAGAGCCACACAAGGGGTGAAGCTTATTAACATTAAGGAAAACGACTCTATTGCTGCTGTGGCCAAGGTTATGAAAGATGAAGAAGCCGTTGACGAAATAGACATTCTGGATATTGAAGTGACTCCTGACAATGGCACGGCTATTGATAATGATAGTTCTGAACCATCAGAAACAGAAGAATAATAAATAAACACTAAACCTTTAATTCAAATTTAAAATGAAAACTAAAATTTTAATTCTTGCGGCTATGTCCTTTGCTATAGTCGGATTTTCACAAAAATCAGAGATCAAGTCAGCAGAAAAGGCTTTTAATGGAGGAGATTCACAAGCTGCTAAAGCAACCCTTGAAGGAGCTTCTTCCCTAATTGATGCGGCAGACGCCAAAACGAAAGCACAATATCATTTTGTACGTGGAAATATATATTCCGATCTGGCTAAAAAAGGGGATGCAAGTGCTGTCAATATTGCAGTAGATTCTTATAAGGAGGTAATTGCAGTAGAAGAAGCGGCAGGTAAACAAAAATATACTGCAGAAACACGGCAAAAACTTGCTTTAATTATTTCAGACTTGGTCAACTCTGCGGTAAAGGATAATGCCGAAAAGAAATACAAAGAAGCTGCGGAAAAATTGTACATGAGCTATAAACTGAGTCCCATAGACACCAACTACCTGTATTATGCAGCGAGTAGTGCGGTCAATGGTGGTGATTATGAGCAGTCACTTAAATATTACAATGAGTTACAGGATATAGGTTATGATGGAAGTTCCATTGAATACAAGGCGGTAAATGTTGCAACCGGTGAGGTTGAAGTTATGGACAAGACCCAACGCGATTTAATGGTTAAATCCAAAACCTATAAGGATCCCACAGATGAGAAAACTGAATCCAAGAGGCCTGAGATCATTAAGAATACAGCCCTTATTTATACGCAATTGGGTCAGGATGATAAGGCTTTGGAGGCATACGCTAAGGCCAGAGCCGATGACCCTACAGATGTTAATCTAATCTTAAATGAGGCCAATCTACATTATAAAATGGGCGACAAAGATAAATTCAAGGCCTTAATGAGGGAAGCCACTGAAGTAGCACCTGACAATCCCGATTTGTTCTATAATGTTGGAGTAATCAGCATGGAACAGGGAAATATTGAAGATGCTAGAAAAGCATATATAAGGGCTTTGGAAATTAATCCAGGTTATGTAAATGCACAGTTAAACCTCTCTACCACCTTTGTGAACGAAGGAAACGGTTTGATTGATGAAATGAACACCTTGGGAAGTTCAAGGGCTGATATTGCCAGATATGACGAATTGAAAGCTAAAAAAGACGAACTATTCGTTGAGGGTTCTATAGTATTGGAAGAAGGGTTAAAATTAAATCCCGACAACCAGGGTATTTTATCACAATTAAAAAACATCTATGGTGCTTTGGGTGATAATGATAACTTTATGAGAATAAAGGGGTTATTGGGAGAATAAATTAGTTTCCAATAGTCACAATAAAAAGCCTCCGAGACATCGGAGGCTTTTTATTTATATTATTTTTTTTATTACCCTGAGTTTATGGGTGTAACTTTTGGTTTCGGTATTAAAAATGCCTGTATGGTCCAATCTGTCGACCCTTATTTTTCCATTGGAATGGATAATGTAGTTATTTTTCATGATGATGCCAACATGGTCTATTACTCCCTCAGCATTGTCAAAAAAGACCAAATCCCCTTCCTCACTTTCCTCTATAAAACTTAAGGCTTCACCTTGTGTGGCCTGTTGGGAAGCATCCCTTAATAATTTATAACCATTTATTTTGTACACCATTTGAGTGAACCCGGAACAATCTATTCCAAAGGGTGTTTTCCCCCCCCAGACATAAGGAGCATTCAAATATAACAGTGCAGTTTCCAAAAGATTAGTTTTTTCTCTTTTTGCATCTATATAACTCCCCTCATAGGTATGTGAAAGTAATGCTGTGTGTCCAATCGAAGATCCCAAAACAATGGGAATTAAAACGTTGTTATCCGTCTCTGTAAAAGCAATAAGATCAGAAGTATATCGTATGTCTTTTGATTTCTCGATGTGCAAATAATCCTCTTCACTCAATAAACGAAATTGGGTATTGCTGATCCAACCTTCGTAATTATCATAAGCAATCCTGATTCTGCTCCACCTTTTTTGTTGTTCCAAAACTTTAAAATGATCACCGTACAGAAGTTGGGTCACCATTTCTACAGTGTTATCAGCGGCAAATCTAACAGGAACAATACTTAGGTTGCAAATACCGTATAGCATAGGGTTGCTTTACAAGAACTTATTAATTTCTTTTTAATATTATTGCCGAAGCACCACCACCTCCATTGCATATGGCGGCCGCTCCAATTTTTCCATTGTTTTGTTCCAAAACGCTAAGTAAGGTAATAATGATTCTAGCACCCGAGCAACCTAATGGATGTCCAAGGGAAACGGCACCGCCATTCACATTTACATTGTTATCTTTTAGGCCAAGAAGCTTCATGTTGGCAAGACCAACCACAGCAAAGGCCTCGTTAAATTCAAAATAATCTACATCGGTTATAGAAATTTTGGCTTTTTCCAGTGCTTTTGGTAGGGCCTTGGCAGGAGCAGTAGTAAACCATTCTGGCTCTTGTGCAGCATCAGCATAACTTTTAATCGTTGCCAAGGGCTTTAAATTAAGTTCTTTTGCTTTCTCTGCACTCATCAAAATTAATGCAGCTGCACCGTCATTAATAGTAGAAGCATTGGCAGCGGTTACTGTACCATCTTTAGAGAATGCAGGTCTCAAAGCCGGGATTTTTTCCAGTTTCACATTTTTAAACTCCTCATCTTCCGCCACTAAAATTGGCTCACCTCTTCGCTGAGGTACTTCTACTGGGACAACTTCATTGTCGAATTTTCCTGTTTTCCATGCTTCAGTAGACCGTTGATATGATTGTATAGCAAAATTGTCTTGGTCATCCCTGCTAAATTCATGTTTCACGGCACATGCATCCGCACATGTACCCATGGCATTTTGGTCATAAGCGTCTACCAAACCATCCTTTTGCATTCCATCAATCATTGTGGCTGGACCAAACTTTTGTCCATTTCTCATATAAAGGTAATGTGGAATAAGACTCATATTTTCCATACCACCAGCAACGACAATAGAAGTATCTCCCAATGCTATGGATTGGGCAGCTTGCATAACCGTTTTCATCCCCGATGCACATACCTTATTAATTGTGGTACAAGGCACTGTATTTGGGATTCCAGCATATATCGCCGCTTGTCTTGCAGGGGCTTGTCCTGTGCCAGCTTGAACAACATTTCCCATCAGCACTTCTTCAACAAGTTCGGGCTTTAAGTTTATCTTTTCCAAAGCACCCTTGATAGCTATGGCACCAAGTTTGGGAGCTGGTATACTAGATAATGTTCCCATAAAACTACCTATAGGGGTTCTTGCTACGGATACAATGACTACTTCTTTCATAATAGACCTTATTTAATGACGCGAAATTAATAAATTAAAGTGCAATGAAACCGACAAGATTAAATATTCTTTAACCAGCCTGGTAAGTTAATTGTTGATCAATAAAGCGTATTGTGAAGTACTTGGGATATAAATGATAGTTCTCAATCAAGAAATAGTACCCTATGAAAATGGTTATCAATAATAAAAAGCCTTTTTAAGTTTATATTTTTCTATTTTTGGAATTAGATACCCTTTAAATGCGAAAATTCTTGGACAAGCTATATAAAAACCATTCGCTTATTTTTAAATACTTTCTATACCTAGTATCTATATCCCTTATTGTATTTTTCTTTCCAAGAGAGGGTAAGTTTAAGTATGAATTTCAAAAAGGAAAGCCGTGGCAGTACGAAAATCTATATGCGCCCTTCGATTTTTCGATTAAGAAAAGTGATACTGATATTGCAAAAGAACAATTGGCAATACAGAATAATCAGATCGATTATTATGCAAGTGATAGTAATATAGTAGAGGAAGTATACCGTGTATTCAATACTAAATTCCCAACCGTTTTTACCTCAAATAAATTTGGGGATTACCGAATTCTCACCTTGGAAAATGTGGGAAAGGAAATCCTAGATACTGTATATAACAAAGGCATCCTTCGGAAAAGTGATAGAAAGATTACGGTAAACGACTTTTATCTGGTAAACAACAATGAGGCCAAATTAGTAGGATTTGATGATCTGTACGATATCCGTGATGTTGAAAAGGTAATCCAGAAAGTGCTGAACAGCAAAAGACTTGGTCATTTGGGGTCTGCATACCAAGAATTATTTGTTGATATTGTAAAACCCAACATTTTTTACGATCAAAACCTATCACAAAGGGCACAAGAAGAGGAACTTTCAAAAATATCATATACCCGGGGAAATATAGACGAGGGAAAACTTATAATTGTAAAGGGTGAGGTTGTAGAGGCGCAGAACTTCAAAATATTGAATTCTCTTAAGCAGGAGTACGAATCGGAACTATGGACGGTAAACAACTATTATTTTATTCTTTTTGGATACACTGTTTTGGTTGCTTTAGTACTTATGATGTTGCTCCTTTTTCTCAAAAAATACAGAAGCGAAATCTATAGGAACAATACCAAGGTCACCTTTATTTTCTTCAATATATTGGTAATGGTCTTTGTGACAACCATGGTCGTAAAATACAATGAAGCCTATGTTTTTGTTGTGCCCCTTTGTATCCTTCCATTGATTCTCAAGACTTTTTTCGATGCGAGATTGGGGCTGTATGTACATGTGCTTACTGTGCTGATCTTGGGGTTTGTGGTGCCCAACAGTTTCGAATATATATTTCTTCAAATAATTGCGGGGATTGTTACTATTTTATCGGTGTCCGAGTTGTACAAAAGGGCCAACCTTTTTATTTCGGTGGGCCAGATAACCCTGATTTATATTGTGGGTTATTTTGCTTTTCACACTATCCATGAAGGTAATTTGGACAATATACAATGGATGACCTTTGGCTTTTTTCTATTGAACGGTATGATCACCTTATTTGCTCAGCCATTGATCTACATCTATGAAAAAATATTTGGATTGGTCTCTGATGTTTCTTTGTTGGAACTCTCCGACACTAACTCCAAATTATTGAAGGAACTTTCCAACAAGGCACCAGGAACGTTCCACCATTCTTTACAGGTGGCCAATCTGGCAGAAGCCGCTGCCAATGAAATTGGGGCCAATGCCATGTTGGTAAGGGTAGGGGCCTTGTACCACGATATCGGGAAAATGAACCATCCCACCTATTTTACAGAAAATCAGATCACCAATATTAACCCACATGATGAACTTCCCCCTAAGGAGAGCGGTAAAATTATTATTAACCATGTAATTGAAGGGATAGAAATTGCCAGGAAAAATAAGTTACCGGATAGGGTTATAGACTTTATTAGGACGCACCATGGCACTAATTTGGTGTTCTATTTTTACAAAAAACAGCAAGAATCAGTAGAGGGTGTTAGAGAAGAAGATTTTAGATACCCCGGACCCATACCTTTTTCGAAGGAAACTGCAATTTTAATGATGGCCGATTCAGTGGAAGCCGCTTCAAAGAGCTTAAAAAATCCTACATTCATGATAATTGATGAATTTGTAGACAAGATTGTTGGAGGGCAAATGCAGGCCAATCAATTTTTGAATGCAAACATTACTTTTAAAGAAATTGAGTCCGTCAAAAAAATACTTAAACATAAATTGACCAACATCTATCATCTACGGGTAGAATACCCAGAATAAAGTTGTTTTGGGCATTAAAAATTGGGCTAAAAAAAATTAAAAAATAGTTGCGTTCCATTGTATGT
>CAXMOE010000072.1:0-12525 GCA_964194835.1 uncultured Flavobacteriaceae bacterium
ACTACGGGGTTCCCAATATTCCTTCACGATATCCGAAAACAGCATCGATATCCATTAGTAACATATTTACACCCTATCTGCTAAAAATTGGGGAAGATGGCGGCCTTGAAAATTCACTGCGATTCGACAAAGGATTGCGAAATGGACTTTATATGTATCATGGTGTCTTAACCAACAAAACGGTTGGAGAATGGTTTGACCTTTCGTACAGCGACATCAACTTTCTTATTTTTTAATTTATGGCATTTTTAAAGCGTTTAGGTTTTTTTTTGATCGGCTTATCAGTTGGTCTTGTTTTTTTAATGCTCTTTCTTAAGAAAAAATCGGAGGAAACTGGAGTGGAATTTTGTTATTTCCCCAATTGTAGGGTATTAAAGGATATGCGCACCAAACCCCTATCCTACTCCGATCGCATACAGCAAATGATACAGGACCAGAAATTAGACTCTACCGATATTGCGTTTTTTTTGGTTGAAGGGGATATTAATTTTGGTAAGAGCGATACCAAGTCCGTTCCCTGTAAAACCTATTTTATTGAAGGCTTTCTTAATGATAAAGATGCTGTGCTACAGGTAAAAAATTGTACCAGCAAGCTGGTAATTGAAGAAATTGAATTTTAAGAATACAAGACCTAATAGGGCCCAAATTATATTTTCCTGCGTTTCCTTTCCTCTTTCAATAAGGAAAGCTCCCTTGTGGTTTGTCCGGCAACAGAAGTATTTTCTTCCGCCCGTCGTATTAGATAGGGCATTACATCACGAACCGGCCCAAAGGGCAAATACTTGGCCACATTATATCCCTTGGCAGCAAGATTATAGCTAATATGATCGCTCATTCCATATAGCTGTCCGAACCAAATTCTATTGTCGCTGTTGGCAATGCCTGTTTTTTTAATAAGCTCCATTAATTTGTAGGAACTGGCTTCATTATGGGTCCCGGCAAAAAGCGATATGGTATCCAAATGTTCCACCATATATTGTACAACAGTGTCAAAATTAATGTCCGTCTCTTTTTTGGAAGCACAGATCGGACTGGAATATCCTTTTTCCAACGCCCTTTCATTTTCCTTCTCCAAATAGGCCCCGCGAACCACTTTCATCCCCAGTTTAAAATTACCCTCCAAGGCTTCTTTATGTAATCTTTTCAGATATTCCAATCGATCCCATCGGTAGGTTTGCAGGGTATTGAATACTATGGGCTTTTCCGTATTGTATGTACGCATCATTTCCTCCACCAAATGGTCCACGGAATCTTGCATCCAACTTTCTTCGCTATCTATCAATAGGGCAACATCCAAATCGTGGGCTTGTTTACAGACGGTATCAAACCGTGAAACCACTCGTTCCCATTCTTCGGTTTCAGTAGGGTTCAATTCTTTCCCCGCACTTACCTTTTCATAAAGTGCGAGCCGACCAAATCCGGTTGGTTTAAAAACTGCAAAAGGAATTGCCTCTTTTTCTTTAACGAAGTTCAATATTTTAAGAATCTTCTTAAGCGTTAGATCAAACTGGGATTCCTCTTCCTTACCTTCCACCGAATAGTCCAATACAGAACAGACCCCCTTTTCATGCATTCTTTCAATAAGCTGTAAACAATCTTCTTCATCTACTCCACCACAAAAATGATCAAAAACGGTGGCACGAATCAATCCTTCCACAGGTAAACTGGCCTTAATAGCAAAATTGGTCATTGCAGTGCCGATCTTTACCAAAGGTTCGTTTGCAATCATCTTAAACAAAAAGTAGGCACGCTCTAATTCGGAGTCGGTCTTAAGGGCAAATGCCGTTGCAGTATCCTCAAAAATTCGGGTCATTATTGCCAATTTATTAACGAATCAAATATAACTACATAAATTTTGTTTTATCATTAAAAATTGCCTTTATTTTGTGGGATGGAAAGGATAAAAAGTATGGATTCAATCAACACCACTTCGTATGCGGTACACTTTAATGACAAGGCTTATAAGGCCCTGAATTCACACCTCTCTTCCTCCAATTATTCCAAGATTTTTATCCTGGTCGATGAAACCACACTTCAGTTTTGCCTGCCTAATTTTATGGCCCAGATCGTAGGTGACTATACCTATGAAATTATAGAGATTGAAGAAGGGGAAATCAATAAAAATATCGAAACCTGTACGCAAGTATGGGAAGCAATGTCCGAACTGGATGCAGACAGAAAAAGCGTGATGATAAATGTAGGTGGTGGTGTGGTCACCGACCTAGGCGGATTTGTAGCATCTACCTATAAACGGGGAATAGATTTTATTAATGTGCCCACTACCCTACTTGCCATGGTCGACGCCTCTATTGGGGGTAAAACCGGAGTAGATTTGGGTGTGCTAAAAAACCAGATAGGTGTTATTAACCAGCCCCAAATGGTCCTTGTAGTCACAGACTTTTTAAAAACCCTGGAAGAACGACAGCTGCATAGTGGGTTTGCAGAAATGTTAAAGCACGGCTTGATCCATAGCAACGAGTATTGGGAAAAGTTGAAACCAATTTCCAGTTTTAATGATATGGACCAACATATTTATGCCTCCGTACTTATTAAAAACGAGGTTGTTCTTCAGGATCCCACAGAACAGAATATTCGAAAGATCTTAAATTTTGGCCATACCCTTGGGCATGCCATTGAATCTTACTTTCTTGAAAGTAGTGAGCATGAGCTTCTGCTCCATGGGGAGGCAATCGCTATCGGAATGATTCTCGAAGGCTACTTATCCTATAAACTTACAGGACTTTCTATGCAGCAATTAGTGGATATTAAAACTACTTTTCTAAATCGGTACAAGAAAGTGGAGTTCTCCGATAAAGATCTTGCGCAGATTTTGTCATTGTTGAAATTTGACAAGAAAAACTCGCATGGCAACATCAATTTTGTGCTTCTTAAAAGTATTGGGCAAACCGAAATAGATGTAAAAATTCCCCAAGAATTCTTTTCGGAAGCTTTTGCATACTACAAAAAATAGGGTTTACACCTACTAAAATAGTGTGTTTTACAACTCTTTAATATCTTCAGGTAAAAAAATATCTAGCTTAGGTTAAGCAAATAACCATCCCAAATAACAATGGGATCAATTAACCAGACTATGATACGCAAACTAGTAGATTACAAAAAACTGAACCACGAAGCGGCCGCCTTATTGATCGAAAACTATCCCCACGGATATGGCGACAGCGACATCATCGCTTTTAGGAATATGAACGGTGAGATAATTGAAGCTGTTGAACTCCAAACCGAAGACACCCTTTATCTTGTAAAAATAAGTAAGAGCTTGTCCATTTTTATTTCCAATTTCGAAGACAATATGGAAAAGGAACTCAACACCAATAATATGTCGTTAGCGCAAAATGTGGATTCCAACGCCATTGATCTGCATTTGAATATGGAGCAGGAATACATTGAGGACTCTGACTTAGACTAGTTACTTTAGGTACCTTTCCTCCAATATCCTTCTGTGGTGTTCCTGATGCCCGCATATCACAAAGCCCAACCCGGCTACACTCCATTGTATGCCACTTGCTGTGCCTGTACGCAACAGTTTTTCCCTGTCCAAGTAATTAAATAATGAAATAGAAGCCTTCCGTACATTTAAATACTCATTTAAAAGATCTTCCTTACTCCTTTTGTTAGCATTCGATTGCAACACATAATCATCTTGCTCAAATCCTGGTAAAGGGGTTTTATCGTTTCTTGAAAAACGAAATGCCCGGTATTGAAAAACTCGTTCCGTGTCAATTATATGCTCTAATACCTCTGCCACGGTCCATTTATTTTCCAAATATACATAGGCAAGCTTTTCCTTGGGAATGCTTTCAATAAATTGAACAAAAGAATCCTTACCTCCTATCAAAGTCTCCATTAACTCCACATCATCTCCCAAAGTAGAAAGGTAGGTCCCGTAAAACTCTTTAAATTCATCTGACTGAAGTGCTGACTTTCTCATAGACTTATTATTTTGATTAATATTTGTTGAACTATTTAAATTGTATAAGAACGATCACCATGAAAAAAATCCCAAACAAATAATTTGCATGGGACTTATTCTTACACCTAAACGGTTATAAAATTATAACTCGTTGAATATGGTGTGCATTAATCGTTTCTTGTCGTTAATGCTTTCTTCCAAAGAAATCATGGTCTCAGTTCTACTGATACCATCAATATCATCAATTTTGAAAATGATGTTTTTGGCATGATTTGTATCCTTGGCTCGTATCTTACAGAAGATATTGAATTTTCCCGTCGTAATGTGCGCCACGGTCACATAGGGTATTTGACTCAAACGTTCCAAAACAAACTTGGTTTGGTGTGTTTTTTCCAAAAATATACCCACATAGGCTATAAAGGCATACCCCAACTTCATATAATCCAAAGTAAGGGAAGAACCTCTAATGATTCCGGCCTCTTCCATTTTTTTTACGCGAACGTGTACGGTACCCGCTGAAATCAATAATTTCTTAGCTATATCTGTGAACGGAGTTCTGGTATTGTCTATTAACATATCCAGAATCTGGTGGTCTATCTCGTCTAATTTAACTTTAGTCATTATTCATATTATTTTTAACAAAAGTAATGAATTAAGAATTTAAATGTAATAAATGTTAAGTTTTTTTAATAAAAACGCAAGGATTTAGCAGCAAAGCGTGAAAAACCTTAATTTCAAGATGTTAGTTTAACAATTTCTTTATGATTTCTTAACAGTTCTAAATCGGGAGTGTTTAGGCAATTAAATGTTTTGTGCCCATAATGATCATCTAAGTCGTCAACTTTTTCAATAAGTGGTTCAAAACTAACCGCTCCCTCGTCCAAAACCTCTCGAAATAATATTCCTATCGCCATTCCCTTTTCATATTGATCATTTAAAATATGTGCATTAAGGATAAGTATATCAAAAAATAACTTGTTGTTTTCGGGGATTGCAAAATAATCGGCTTTATCGTACTTCACTATCAGATCATTGGCTATTACATTCAATGCTTCGACAAGGGAAGTATATATATATTCACGGGTTCTTTCCCGTTGATAATCGTTTGGGAAGTGCCCGGCCTCTATCAAAATTGTTGGACTGTTTAACATCTGGAAAGCATCCCCTACACAATTGCCATTAAAAGCATCGTCGTATCGTCCCACTTGATTGGGGATTAGCTTTTGCAGCACTTTATTCATGGCTGCTATTATTTTCATGCTAACGACCCTTGATTCGGAAATACTACGCCCTTCATCATGGGCAGGCGCCAAAAAAGATACTGTTGCAGGTTTGGGGGCTTTCCCAGCACTGAAAATAGTACGCTGATCGTGCAGGTTAAGACAATAATCGGGTTTAAAATCGTCATAGACCTTTCGTAACAAATTACTTTCGGGCTGTGTACGGTCTTGTGCATCCCTGTTTAAATCGATATGATTGGCATTTACACGGGTATAAGCCGCAGCACCATCCGGATTGAGCATGGGAATGATCTTTATGGTACAATTTTCTTTTATCGAATTACCAAGTCTAGAATCTGTACCCAATAAATTGATGAGATCAATCACAGCCTTGGTAGTTGTAGATTCATTCCCGTGCATTTGGGACCACATCAATATTTTTTTTGGTCCCGAACCCAGGGTAACCAGTTTGATGGGGCGTTCCAAAACTGAAAAACCGATAGTTTCTACCAAACAAATCGTGGAGGTATTCTCAAAAAATTGGATGATATCCTCCAATACGATGTATCTACCTTCTACGTTTTGCTCCTTAATACTACTGTAATCCATATCCAATTTGCGTTCTAATACGATGTTCTTTTTGAGTTACAAAAATAAGCTCAATTTAAATTACAAATGTAATGTACTAATTTACATTTGTATACAATATTAGTTTTTTTCATGCTGGGTGAAAGCCACTTTTGTGTACAACTGTAAACGTTGTATAATTTTTTTTTATATTACTATGTTAAAACTCAGTATAACAGTTATTTATGACCTTTTACATGAATAATAAATATAGTGTTATAATAAGATTAGTGCGAATTTTAACATCTAAACATATGACATTTTGTTATCTTTGTTACTATATTATGTTACAATGGTAAACTCCGAGAATTTTATAAAAAGATTGGAAAAAATTCTGCAGTTTTATGGCCTTTCTGCTTCAGCATTCGCCGATAAGATACAAGTACAGCGTTCCAGTATTTCCCACCTACTTAGCGGACGCAACAAACCGAGTTTGGAATTTGTCTTAAAAGTGGTGAAAGCATTTCCAGAGGTCAACCTCTATTGGTTCCTGAATGGCAAAGGGGCATTTCCCGATGAATCAACAGAATCCCTATCACCTACCCCTAAATTTTCTTCAAAAACCAAAAGTACACCCCCTGTTGTCTCTGGAAATGACAACAAAGCCATTGATAAAATTATTATTTTCTATAAGGATGGTAGTTTTCAGTCCTATGAAACCAATCGAAACGCGAAGTAGGCCACGCTATGGAGTGAATGTAAGATTATAGCCAAAATTATGATGGTAGGTAACGGCTAATTACTTTATTTTGTACCTATGATTACAAGAACCTTTTTCGGCATTGTTGGACTCTTCCTTATAATGTCCTGCTATGAGCCCGAACGAAACTGCGAAAATTTTAAAACAGGTACGTTTTCCTTTACTTCTACTATTGACGGAGAGGAAAAGACTACCACTTTTATTCGAAACAAGACCATAGAAATTGATTTTTTTGATGGAAAGGCAGATACTTCATCCGTACGATGGATCAATGATTGTGAGTATATCGTTAAAAAACTCAACCCTACAAATAAAGCAGAAGAAAAATCGGTGCATATGAAAATATTGACCACCACCCAGAATTCGTATACTTTTGAATATAACATTGTGGGTGCCAGTAATAAATCTAAAGGAACGGCCATAAAAACCAATTGAACATGTTAGAAATTTTCACCAGTCCAGATGCTTGGGTAGCCTTACTGACCCTTACTTTTTTAGAAATTGTTTTAGGAATAGACAATATCATTTTTATTTCCATAGCTGCGGGTAAGCTGGAAAAGACACAGCGTAAAAAAGCCACGAACATTGGGTTGGTCCTGGCTATGCTGATGCGTATTATACTGCTTTTCGGAATAACCCTATTAACTTCCATGAAAAAGCCGTTTTTGGTATTTACGGAAGAATGGATTTCAGGAGGAATAAGTGGACAGGCAATGATTTTGTTTGGTGGAGGGCTTTTTCTATTGTATAAAAGCACCATGGAAATCCATGAAAAGATAGAGGATAAGGGACATGACGAACGGGCGGTTAAGAGTCAGCGCTCCTCCTCCTTGTTCAATGCCATTATGCAGATTACTGTAATTAATATTGTGTTTTCCTTTGATTCCATTCTAACAGCTATTGGAATGACCAACGGTATATCCCCTAACCCTAATGATGCTTTAATTTTGATGATCGTTGCAGTAGTGGTCTCTGTGGTTATTATGATGTTGTTTGCAAATCCTGTGGGCAATTTCGTAAACAAGCATCCCTCCATTCAGGTTTTGGGCTTATCTTTTTTAATCTTGATTGGCTTTATGTTGATTGCAGAATCTGCACACATTTCACATTTGGTGGTATTTAGCAACGAAATAGGAAGCGTTCCCAAGGGATATCTCTACTTTGCCATTACGTTCTCGCTAATGGTTGAATTTTTAAACATGAGAGTCCGGAAAAAGCCTGTTCCAGTAGACCTTACTGATGAATAAGCGTACAAAAGAAGTTTCGAAAAGCAATAAAGCACAAGCGTTAATTCCCTAATTAGGTCTATTAAACACCATATTGGGGTCGGAGCTCATTTTCTTTTGCTCCCTAAAAAGTTGTTGCTGCTGCCTAACGGTCAAAGTGCTTCCGTCAGGGCTCCATCCGGGAGGGCCAAAAATATACATAAAAGTATGCGAAAGCTTTTTTGATTTCTTCACATCAGCATAAATATCCTTGAATTCATGAGTAAGGATAACCATGGGATTATAGGAATCTGGTGCATGGATTACGCCATACTCTACATCTATATCATCATCCAATTCTTTCCAAGTACCAAAAATTTTATCAAAAATGTTTAGAAAACCCCCATGGTTTTTATCCAAATACTCTACATTTTGGGCATGGTGTACCTGGTGCATGGTATGTGTATTAAAAATCTTTTCTATAAAACCCATTTTTGGAATATATGCAGAATGCAATTGAAACTGCCATAAAGCCTCTATCCCCAAACATACCACTACCATTTCGGGAGGAAAACCTGCAGCTGGCATCCACATATAGAACAACGGCTTATACAAAATAGTGAACCAGCCGTTACGTACTGCGGTCCCTAAATTAAAATTATCAGAGGAATGATGTACAATATGTGCTGCCCACAGAATACGAATTTCATGATTGGCTCTATGGAACCAATAATACGTGAAATCATCCGCTAATTGACAAAGTAACCATATGTACCATACATAACCAAAAGACTCAAAACCTAAAATATTGGTTCGTACTCCGGCGGTCATTGGATTAAATAACTCGTACACAAATTCAAATATAACAATGGCGGATACAAGCTTAATAAGGGGTGCAATAATGGCAGACCCAATGCCCATAAATCCACTGGCGGCCAAATCTTTCCAGACATACAAATCGTCGTCGCCATGGGTTTTACTATAAGTCAATTCCAATAAAATAAAGGCAATAAAACAGGGAACCCCGTAGACCAACGGGTTGGTAAAATCCATAGATTTTCAATTTTCCACAAAGATAGTCATCTAAAATGGTTTCGTAAAAAAAACCTGTGATTTAACTTAAAACAAAGTGGGTTGGTCTTCATTTCCTTTTGAAACGCCGGTGTTTTCATTTTCGGGAACCACGTTTTCCTCATCGACCACTTCTATGTCTTTTGGTTCATGTTCTTCCGGTTCTTCAAAAGGCAAGGGCTCTAAAGCGTTGATTCCTTTTACCTTTTCAGAAGTGAGTTTATTTCCTAAAGCTTTAATTCCTTTAATGGCTATAAAATCTTCTATGTCAACATTTTGATTTGGTTTAGCTTCCATACCCCTGGGCTTTGAAAATTCAATCTCCGCAACCGGTCTCCAATCGGTGGACATTAATTCCAAAAAGGATTTGGGATGATCGGAAATAAACAATTCTTCCTTGTTTCCAGCCTCGATTAAAAAGCGTTTTACATAATATTTATCCTTTTCTCCGTCATAATAAATTGCCGACAAGGGTTTTTTTCGGCTCCATTTTTCCAAGACTATCATGTCTTCATTAAATCGGCTGGAAAGATTGGGCGCCAAGGTTTTTACAATTCCTTTTTGAGTAACCACCAATAACAAATCATCGCCTTTAAATTCCCCCAAAAGTTCACCCCTTCCATCCACATTCAATCGTCTCACCACATCATCGAACCATATTTTACGTGGCTTCAAGGTAGAGACCCCTTTTTCTTTAAGTTCTATTCGCTTAACCGTGTACTTGGTTACAATATTTCCCTTGGAAGCTCTCCCCTTAATTATGACATCAGCAAAATCTACATCCCATTTCAATTTCTTGACATTTCCGGCTTGGCGAAGAAGAACTGTAACGACCTCTGCCTCTCCATTTGGGTTTGCGGTAAAGTACAGCACAATGGAACTAGGTTTGCCGTTTGTAAGATCGTACACCTTATCTCTGGTAATACTTGTTACGTTAAAGCGCTTAATATAACTGGGGCCTCCTTTTCCATCCTTATAGACCATATTAAAGGTGGTACGTTTGTCTTTTTTCTTGAAAACAGCCACGTGAATAATGTTTTTGCCCACAAAAGTCTTTGAATCAACCTTGGTCACCATCATCTTGCCGTCTTTGGTAAGGACAATGATATCATCAATATCACTGCAATCGGTTACATATTCATCCCTTCTTAAGGCGGTACCCACAAAGCCTTCTTCACGGTTCACATATAATTTGGTATTCCTAATAACAACCTTTGTGGCCTCTATGTCATCGAAAATTCTTATTTCTGACTTTCGTTGCCTACCCTTTCCATATTTTGTTTTTAAATTCTTGAAATAGTTGATTGCAAAGTCTATCAAATGGTCCAGATGATGTTTTACTTCAGCAATCTTCTCTTCAAGACTATCGAGATGTTGCTGTGCTTTATCCAAATCAAACTTGGAAATACGTTTAATTCGGATTTCTGTAAGTCGCACTATATCTTCTTCGGTAACCGCTCTTCTCAAATGTTTTGTGTGCGGTTTAAGGCCTTTGTCTATGGCAGTTATAACTCCTTCCCATGTTTCTTCCTCTTCAATATCCCTATACACCCTATTCTCAATAAAAATACGCTCCAAAGAGGCAAAATGCCATTGTTCTTCCAGCTCCTTTAATTGAATTTCCAATTCAGCTTTCAGCAGTTCCACTGTAAAATCTGCAGAACGTCTCAACATTTCCGATACCCCTGTAAACAACGGCTTATTGTCCTCTATTATGCATCCCAATGGAGATATGGAAGATTCACAGGAAGTAAATGCATAAAGCGCATCAATTGTTTTGTCTGGAGATATTCCACTGGGTAAATGCACCAAGATCTCTACGTCGGCAGCAGTGTTGTCCTCAATCTTCTTTATTTTAATTTTTCCTTTTTCATTGGCTTTAAGGATTGAATCTATTAAAGAAGATGTATTGGTGCCATGAGGTATTTCATTGATGACCAATGTGGTTTTGTCCAATTGTGAAATTTTTGCCCTCACCCTTATTTTACCACCCCGCATTCCATCGTTATAATTAGTTATATCGATGATGCCCGAGGTTGGAAAATCCGGGTATATAGTAAAACGTTGCCCTTTTAGATGTTTTATAGATGCACTGATAAGCTCGTTAAAGTTATGTGGCAATACCTTTGTTGAAAGTCCAACCGCAATACCTTCAGCTCCCTGGGCCAACAGTAGGGGGAATTTAACGGGAAGATTAACGGGTTCTTTTTTTCTACCATCATAAGAAAGTTGCCATTCGGTAATCTTGGGGCTAAAGACAACTTCCAAAGCAAATTTTGTCAGCCGTGCCTCAATATATCTAGATGCGGCAGCTCTATCGCCTGTTAAAATATTGCCCCAGTTACCCTGGGTATCAATCAACAGGTCTTTTTGACCAATCTGAACCATGGCATCGGCAATACTTGCATCACCATGAGGGTGGTATTGCATGGTATGCCCAACTACATTGGCCACTTTGTTGTACCGTCCATCATCCAATTCCTTGAGTGCATGCATAATCCGACGCTGCACAGGCTTAAAACCATCTTCAATTGCAGGTACGGCACGTTCTAAAATTACATAGGAAGCATAATCCAAAAACCAATCTTTATACATTCCAGTGACCTTGGTAAGCGCGTCATTGGAATGATCTGGGTTTTCATTATTTACTTCGTTCAATTCTCCATTCTCTTCCATAAAGAAAGATTCGTATATATTTGGTTTATAACTAGTTATCCTCTACTAAATCAATCTCTACTTTAAGATTATTGATGATAAATTCCTGTCGATCAGGGGTGTTTTTTCCCATATAGAACTTTAATAGTTGTTCTATGGACATCGCCTTATCCAGCATCACGGGTTCCAATCGGATATTGTCCCCTATAAAATGCTTGAATTCATCCGGTGAAATTTCCCCCAATCCCTTAAAGCGTGTAATTTCAGGTTTTCCTGTCAATTTTTCCATGGCATTTTTCTTCTCATCCTGGCTATAACAATATATGGTCTCCTTCTTATTTCTTACCCTAAACAAAGGGGTTTGTAAGATGTACAGATGGTTTTCTTTGATCAATTCCGGAAAAAATTGTAAAAAGAATGTGATCAGCAGTAAACGGATGTGCATTCCATCCACATCGGCATCAGTGGCTATAACAATGTTGTTATACCTGAGGTCTTCCATAGATTCCTCAATGTTCAATGCCGCCTGCAACAGGTTGAATTCCTCATTCTCATACACAATCTTTTTAGACATGCCATAGGAATTCAATGGCTTACCCCTAAGACTAAAGACTGCTTGGGTATTAACATCCCGGGATTTGGTGATAGAACCCGAAGCAGAATCCCCCTCGGTAATAAAAAGGGTGCTTTCTAAACGCCTATCGTTCTTCATATCCCCTAAATGAACCCGACAATCCCTTAATTTTTTATTGTGCAGACTTGCTTTCTTGGCCCGTTCCTTCGCCAACTTTCGTATTCCCGAAAGTTCTTTCCGTTCCTTTTCCGCCTGCATTATTTTACGCTGGAGCTTCTCAGCAGTCTCTTGGTTCTTATGCAGGTAATTATCTAAATAGGTGCCTACAAAGTCATTAATATACGCACGAACAGTAGGCATTTTCCCGCCCATATCAGTCGAACCCAGTTTAGTTTTCGTTTGACTTTCAAAAACAGGCTCCATCACTTTAATGGCAATAGCTGAAATAATGGATTTTCGTATATCCGAGGCTTCATAGTTCTTACCGTAATGATCGCGTATGGTCTTTACCAAAGCTTCTCGAAACGCAGCCTGGTGTGTAC
>CAXMOE010000073.1:0-8459 GCA_964194835.1 uncultured Flavobacteriaceae bacterium
CTTGGAAGAGCAGCGAAAGGTCAAAATTTTTGTACCCTGCGTTAAAGGTAGCTCCAAAATTGAATGTTGGAGTACCATTATCGTCTAGACGAATTTGGTCATCTGCATCGATTACACCATCTCCATTAACATCCTTAAATTTCATGTCACCTGGTAACAGTTGTGAAGTAACCCCACTATAATCAATCGGGTTGCTTGCAATCTCGGCAGCATCAAGGAAAACACCTTCCGATTGATACACTAAATATCCCCCAATTGGCTTTCCTTCTTCCAACTGATATTCTGGAGCTCCAGGAATCTCATCAAAAAAGACAACTTCATTTTTTGCATATCCACCGTTGATTCCGAAATCATAGGTAAACCCATTTGGGTCTCCACCATAATAATTGAAAGCAAATTCAAATCCCTTATTGTCTACCTTACCAGCGTTTACCGGGGGAAGGAGGTTGCTGATTCCGGAAGAAGCAGGGGTAGACCCTGTTTTCTGTATTAGGATTTGGTCCCTTTTATTATAGAAATAATCCAACGCAAAATCTACCTTACCATCAAAAATGGTCCCGTCTAGGCCAATATTGAAATTGTTGGCTTTTTCCCATGTAAAACTGTTATTTGAAAGGATAGTTTCTTGTAAGGTGGTTTGCACCGAACCATCAATTGGATACTCTCCTAAACCATAGGTTGATAAGAAAGCATACTCTTGCAGATCAACCTCGCCGTCACCGTCAAGATCAAATGCAACCTGATCGTTACCCATTTGACCATACGAGGCCCTAAGTTTTAAATTGTCCACAAAATCAAGTTTAAAGAAGTCTTCTTTGGATATATTCCACCCTAACAGAACTCCTGGAAAAAATCCAAATCTGTCGTTCTCAGGAAAAATGTAAGATCCATCATACCTCCATATAAACTCTGCTAAGTACTTTTCTTGAAAGTTATAACGTGCACGGCCATAATATCCTAAACGAGCTCTTTCATAGCCACTTCCACCAGTGTTTTGCTGATCTGCCCCTCCGGCAAACAATTGATCTACAGCAGTGGAAATGAAATTTCTTCTAAAAGCAAAGAAATTGTCCCCTTGAAACTTTTCACTGGTTACACCGGCCAATACATTAATTGTATGATCTTCACCAAAAGTGCGGTCATAATTTAAGATACCAGTTAAATTTATATTCATTAAAGAAATAGAACCCTGTGTTAATCTAGCATCCGTGAAATTTGATCGTATGGCCCCTTCTAATAAGGGTGTTACCCCATCTGCTTCATAGGATACACGATCCCAGCTATATAACGTCCATGGTGTTTCCCATTTCTTGGATAACTGGCTAGACCGGTCAACAGACATGCCCAACGTTAACTTTAGTCCGTCTATCCATGGATTGGTAATATCCATTGATCCATTGATTTGTACAAAATCTGTAATATTTTTATCATATCCTGTTGCATTTGTGGTTATCACAACCGGATTTTGTCCATTTTCGATATCCGGTCCTGGTAATCCATTTGGCCATATTGCAGGGTCAGTAGGCCTTCCTCTCATCAACATTCTAAAAATAGCTCCTGCATCTTGAGTTGGAAAAGTACGATCTTCCCGACCTACATAAATACCAAAATCAGTCTTGATATATTCATTAATATCGGCATCAAGATTCATGCGAAAGGTATATTTCTGAAAACGTGTTGCGGAATTCTTGTAGTATGCATCTTGATCGGTATAACCGACGGATGTAAAAAACCTGACATCTTCATTACCCCCACGTATCGATAGGTTATGACGGCTCTGATCGGACCAATTGTTAAAGGTATCATCAAACCAATCTGTATCGGGGAAGCCCCAAGGATCCGAACCGTTACCATGGGCCTGAATGGCTGCAGGGCTAAAGTTGGCATTCAACGTTCCTACTCCAGGAGTGGGAGAGGTATAAGTACCAGCAGTTCTAATCGCATTGGATGCAGCTGACCATTCACCTACCGGAATATTATATATGGGAAGTTCGTTCATAATATTGGCATATTCAACAGCATTCGACAATTCGGGAACACGTGTAGGCTGGTTCATTCCAAAATTGGCATCATAAGTAATAGTAGGCTTTCCTGACCTACCTCTTTTAGTTGTAATTATTATTGCACCGTTGGCTGCCCTTGCACCATATATGGCGGCCGATGCATCTTTCAAAACAGAGAAAGACTCAATATCATAAGCGTTTAAACGGCTTAATCCTCCATCACGATCGGGAATACCATCAATAACAATTAAAGGACTATTGTCCCCTAGGGTATTGGTTCCCCTTATAGTTACGGTAGAACCATCTTGACCAGGTTCCCCACTTTCCTGGATTACAACAACTCCAGGTAAGCGACCTGCTATAGCGTTGGAAACATCAGCAACTGGCGTTTCTGCCAATACAGCCCCTTTAACAGCTACCACAGCTCCAGAAACAGTAACCCTCTTTTGAGTTCCATAACCTACAACAACTACCTCATCCAAACTGGATACATCTTCTTCCATAGAAACATTTAGGTTACTCTGGTTGTTAACGGATACCTCTTGGGTTTTAAAACCTACATAACTAAAACGAAGGGTAGTACCTCCGCTAGATGCAGTAATTTCAAAATTACCATCAAAATCACTGATGACTCCTCTTGTGGCATCGTTAACATCGACAATTGACACACCTGGTAAAGCCATGCCATCTACACTGGATACGACCGTACCAGAAACTTGTACTTCTTGTGCGGAGGAGATTACAAATCCGCTCAAAAAGAAAAACATCGTCAAAAATGCATAATTACGAATTATACACCTCTGCTTGGAGTAGTGTTGGTTTTTCATAAAGTTAGTTTATTTAAGTTAGCTATTTCACAAAAATTGCATTTAATAAATACAATATTACAAATAAAGGAAAAATAAATGTAACAATTACATTTTAAGGAATAAATAAACGTAAAAATTACGTTTTAACACAAAAAACAAAAAAATTACCAAAAAGCGACTCGTTAATATGAAATTATCTATCAATTTTAAGTGAAGTTAGATTCTTGATATACAGCTATTAAGGAGCAAATTGCTATAAATGGATATTATATGTAGCATTCATTAACAGCAATTCCAAATACCAAGTCTCCTTGGTTCTGAAAAGGGAATTATAAATTATTCTATTTTTTATGTTGCTTAGAACTATTTTGCTTTATAAGGGTCTTAGGACAAAGGAGTAATTGTAATTTCCTGGTTGTAGAATATATTTATCCCAAGTTCTTGCTCCCCAGCTATTATCTCCACCCACACCCATCTGTCGATAGTCGATATTTACATTAATTAAATCTTTGGGAACAATATCAAGGGTATGTCTATTAGTTTTAACGTCTCCTTCATCAAAATCTTCAATAGTGTTGTTGTGTGCACTGAATGAAATTTTTGGTTTTCCTTCAAACACAATACCTTTTCCTTCTTCATTGGTAAAGGCAACCCATCTGGTGTCTGTTCTATACCCATTTTCCTGAGGACGGGCATAAGGGAAATAGAGATCTTTGACCTTACTTTCATAAATACCCACAAAGGCAGAGGCTTTTCTGTCGATATAATTTTCATGAGGACCTCGGCCATACCATTTTATCTGATCAAAATCGGAAATCAAGCTCATATTCATTCCAAATCTTGGTATTTCGGCGTCTATTAGGTCATCTTTATAAATAAAATTATTCGAAATTAGAATTTCACCCTTATTATTTACCACATAAGAAGTTTCACATTCAGACTTTATATTCTCAAAACCTACCAAGAAGGTTATTTTGCTGGTTCCCTTTTCTATTTTATCAACATTAACGGAAATAATGTGCTGATGGTTTGAAGCTGTTTTCCATGCTTTGGACCTTTTGTGTAAATTGTTTCCATAGTCATTATCTGTGGGAGCCCTCCAGAAATTAACGGATGGCCCTGTTAGAAAGCGTTCTTCTCCGCCATACTTGTACGAATTGATTGTTCCAAGGGCCTTATCAAAGGTGACCTGGAAATCTTCCCCTTTTATTTCAATAATATCTTTTTGATCTTTAACCGTAAGACCTTTTTTTGTAGTCTCAAATAATGGGCTTGTAGTTCCTATTTCGGTTGCTTTTAGTTGCTCTACCACTAAGACATCACCCTTATCTATTCCATTTTTGTCTGTTCTCGCTCGGCCTTGGAAGTTTACAAAATATTCTCCAGCACTGTCCATCTTTGCACTATCAATTTTCAACGAAATGATATCTGTTTTCTGAGGGTCAACATCCAATAGTAGCTCTCCTCTATGTATTTCTTCCCCGTCTTTTAGCAACACATAGGAAACGTCTAATTCCTTCAGATTGGTAAAGAAAAATCTATTGGTGACTTTAACCGATAAATTTGTACTGTCTGCCCATTCGAAATCAGCGTTTTGATACACATATTTTACCTCTTGCAGTGACGGATGTGGAGTCCTATCCGCATTTACTATTCCATTGAGCACAAAATTTCCATCCGTATGATATTTTTTGGGTTCATAGTCACCTCCATATGTCCAGTACTTTGTCCCATCTTCATTGTATTCAGCCAAACCTTGATCTACAAAATCCCAGATAAATCCACCTTGCATTTGAGGTTCGGAATACACTTTATCCCACAAATCACTCAAATTACCGTTGCTGTTCCCCATAGCATGCGAATATTCACACCATATAAAAGGACGACTTTGTGGCCTACTTAGATACTCCTTGTTTATGGTATCATTGGTGGCATACATCCAGCTGATAATATCTGTGTGCTTTTGGGTTGTTGTGGTCATTTGTTCCGCTCTTTCATACTGGATCGGACGACTTGGGTCAAAAGATTTTATCCAATTATATCCCTTAACAAAAGTTGGTCCGTCACCTGCTTCATTACCCAAAGACCATATTATTATTGAGGGTTGGTTTTTATCTCTTTCTACCATACGTTCAATTCTATTTAGATGCATACCCTCAAATTCTGGTTTGTTGGCAGGTGTGTTCTCAATTTGGTAATAAAAACCATGGGTTTCAATATTGGCCTCATCGACCACATAAATACCATATAGGTTGCATAGTTCATACCAATAGGGGTCATTGGGATAATGGCTGGTACGTACTGCATTTATGTTATTTTTTTTCATCACCATGATATCCTTTAGCATAAGCTCCTTGGATATTACATGACCTGTATTTTCGTCGTGTTCATGCCTGTTCACACCCTTCAAAATAATAGGTTTGCCATTAAGTAATAACTGCCCACCCGTAATGCTAACCTTTCTAAAACCTATGGTTTGTTTTACACTGTGAGTTACAATTCCGTTGGTATCCAAAATTGAAATGGTGGCATAATAGAGGTTAGGATTTTCTGCGCTCCATTTTTTAGGATTTGAAATCAAGGTTTCCACTATTGAGCTACCCTCGCTGTTTCCATTCAAATTAAATGGTTGCTCAATTGTGTTGATTTTTTTATCAGCATCATAAATAATCAATTGAATGCTGCCCTTATTATTTTTATCACTGTAATTTTTTAAATCGACTTCGGCTTTCAGAGTACCGTCCATAAAATTGTCGTCCAAGTCAGCCTTGATAAAAAAATCTCTAATGCTTACTTCGGGTGTGGCATATAAAAAGACGTCTCTTTCTATGCCGCTTAAACGCCAAAAGTCTTGGTCTTCCAAATATGTGCCATCGGACCACCGTATTACTTGTACCCCTACGTAATTCTCTCCTTCTATGAGGTATTCTGTGACATTAAATTCAGCCGGGGTCTTACTTCCCTCACTGTAGCCAACCTTTTTGCCATTTATCCAGAGATAAAATGCGGAGTTAACCCCTGCAAAATGTATAAACACTTGATTGTTTTCCCAATCTTTGGGAGTTTCAAAAGTTCTATAATAGGATCCAACCGGATTGTAGTCATGTGGTACGTTGGGTGGATCAACGGGATAAGGATAAACAATATTTGTATACAAAGGAAAATCATCTGTATGGAATTGCCAGTCAGATGGAACTGGTATTTTCTTCCACGATGTCCTGTCATATTCTTTTTTAAAGAAGTCTAAAGGAGCCTCCTCCATATTCTTTGCAAGAAAAAAGTCCCAATCCCCATTTAAAGGCATTTTGAGGCCCGATGTGCTGTTCTCGCTTTGGAGGGCACTGGACTCATCCATGAATGGAGTAAAAGTGGCATGGGCAGGTTCCGTATTTATTGTATACACACTTAAATCTTCCCATTCTGGCCTTTCCTGAGAAAATATAGGAGAATAAATGGAAAAGAATAGAAAAGTAAAGAGAAATTGCGAGTAAAAGATTGACTTTTTGGTCATAACAGGGAACGATTGTTTTTATATTATTAGCTTACCATTCTTAATAAATGTATAAAGTACGTATATTTTTTTCAAAGTATTTAATAAAATCACTTTAAAGATAAAAAAAATAATTCTTACAATAAATGATATGTCCGGGCACTCGATTTGGGATAAGATTGAAAATAAATCTTTGACACCTTTTTGATAGTATGTATTTGGTCAATTTTAATAAATGTATATTATACATATATTTTTTATATCTTAGCCGATATAGAAAATAGTAGGTGATCAATGAAGTTTATAGAGGAATTCAAACCACAACTGATTGTAGAATCCCCAGGAAGAATAAACCTTATTGGTGAGCATACCGATTATAATTTAGGCTTTGTACTTCCTACGGCCATTGGAAAAAAAATCATCTTCAAGTTTAGTAAAAATGATTCTGACAAAACCTGTCATGTCTACAGTAGTGGAGTTGATCAAGGATTTACGATTGATTTAGACAATTTAAAGATAAGTCCGGTAGAGTGGGAGAATTACATTTTGGGGGTTTTGCATGAAATTACCAAAAGGTCCGATAAGTTACGTGGATTTGATTGCACTATTGAAAGCCATTTACCTGTTGGCTCCGGTCTAAGTTCATCTGCGGCCTTGGAATGTGGTCTTGCCTTTGGGCTTAATGAATTGTTTGACCTAGGTTTAAACAAAAGGGACATTGTAGAACTATCTGTTGAAGCCGAACATGCTTTTGTGGGCACCAAATGTGGAATTATGGATCAGTTTGCTTCGGTGATGGGGAAGGAAGGGCACGCTATACTATTGGATTGTGAATCTTTGGGACATAATTATGTTCCATTTGATTTAGGGCATTACAAAATTTTATTACTAAACACCAATGTTTCCCATAATTTGGCGTCCAGTGAATATAATACACGCAGGCAGGAATGTGAAACTGCTGTGGCTATTATACGAAATAAATACCCCCATATAGCTTCGCTAAGGGATGTGACCCAATCAATGTTGAATTTCAGCAGGAACGGAATGGAAGATGTTGTTTATAATCGTTGTACCTACGTTATTAACGAAAATAATAGGGTGCTTTCGGCAGTTGAAGCTTTAAAACAGGGTAATCTGCATAAATTGGGGCAATTAATGTACGAAACGCATGAGGGTCTGCAACATATGTACGAGGTAAGCTGTCCTGAACTGGATTTCTTAGTAGATTATTCAAAGAGCAATGATGCTGTTCTGGGAGCTAGAGCAATGGGTGGTGGCTTTGGGGGTTGTACCATAAATATTGTACATGAAGACGCCGTTGAAGAGTATACCAAAGAAATATCTGAAGCTTACTGGAAAAAATTCAATGTAAGACTTACTGCTTTTGGAGCCTTGCCAGGCGGCGGAACCTCAATAAAATATAGAGGATAAAATGAGCGCTGATAAAATTGTATTTAATAATAATCCTCATAGAAGGTTAAATATTCTTACTGGCGAATGGATACTTGTATCTCCGCACAGGACAAAAAGACCATGGCAGGGCAAAACCGAAAACAGCCCAGCATTTGAAAGTCCTAAATACGACCCATCTTGTTATCTATGTCCAACAAACAAAAGAATGGGTGGGACTCTGAATCCAGATTATACAACCCCTTTTTCTTTTGTAAATGATTTTTCTGCCTTGTTGAAAGATGTTGAGAACAATAGTTATGAGGAGGGATTACTAATTGCTGAATCGGAATCGGGGATTTGTAAAGTGGTTTGTTTTTCTCCAGACCATTCGTTGACCTTGCCTTTGATGTCCACAACTGAAATTGAAAATGTAATTTCCATATGGCAACATGAATATCAAGAACTTGGAGCCATGGAGGGTATCAACCATGTGCAGATTTTTGAGAACAAAGGTGATGTAATGGGTTGTAGTAATCCACATCCACATGGACAAATATGGGCACAACGAAGCATTCCCCAAGAAGTTCAGAAAAAAGCAATACGATTTAAGGAGTATTGGGGAGGAAATCAGCGGAGTATTTTAGAAGATTATATATCCCAAGAGCGTCAACTAAATGAACGTATTATCATGGAGAACGAGCATTTTGTGGCGTTGGTTCCATACTGGGCGGTCTGGCCTTATGAGACCATTATTGTGCCTACACG
>CAXMOE010000073.1:8469-10119 GCA_964194835.1 uncultured Flavobacteriaceae bacterium
ACATATTGCATTGCTCACCATGGACGAAAAGGGTGCATTTGCCGAAATTATAAAAAAATTGACTACACGGTATGATAATGTTTTCAACACTTCATTTCCATATTCGGCGGGAATCCATCAGGCTCCAACTGATGGCTTGGAACATCCAGAATGGCACTTTCATATGTCGTTTTACCCTCCGTTATTACGTTCGGCCACGGTTAAAAAATTTATGGTGGGTTATGAAATGTTTGCCAATCCACAACGTGATATTACTGCAGAACAAGCTTCAGATACACTAAAAGGATTATCTGATATTCATTACAGTATTGCCAAGTAAACTACTGGTAAGAGGTTTTATCGCTCTAAATGTGTCACCAAATGAGTATATTTCGATATAATTTGGAGATAAAATGTGTACATAATATTGATTATATTACAGGTTTAATTTTTTATATAGAAACACTATGAATTCTATTGAACTTGAACACTTAATTAGTTCCATATTTCAGGAGGTAGAACAGCAAATACATAGTTACGAAAACAGCCCAGATGATTGGAATATATCTGAAGGAAACGTAGCAATTTGTATGATTACTGAGGATGGGAAGATTTATGGAAAATTGTATGGATCTGACAAACTAAAACAACGACAATTTTTTAGTGTAGCATGGAAAAAGGCAAGTCAGGTTTGGATTACAGGACACAGCACTGGAGATTATGAAAAGATAGTTTTTGGAGGGGGCATGGATCCCGAAGATGCTCCAATCGAACTTCCTGACCTTATTGGTTGGGTCGGAGGACAACCAATTCAAATAGATAAAGACACTAAATTAGCTGTTGGATTTAGTGGATTTAGAGGGTTTAACGATATTAAAATTGTTCAGAAAGCCGTAGAGAGCGCACTGAATAACATTTAATCCAATTTGACAAAATAAATCACCTATGAAAAAACGATATACAGCGGATGCCAACCGATATGAAAAAATGAAATATAATCGCTGCGGAAACAGTGGTTTGCTTCTACCCACCATATCTCTTGGCCTCTGGCATAACTTTGGAGGCGTGGACGTGTATGAAAATGGAAGGGAAATGGTACGCAGGGCGTTTGATTTGGGCATTACACATTTCGACCTAGCCAATAATTATGGCCCCCCTTACGGTTCCGCAGAAGAGACATTTGGAAGAATTCTAAAATCTGACCTTCAACCATATAGGGATGAGTTGGTCATTACTTCAAAAGCAGGTTATGATATGTGGCCTGGCCCATACGGGGAATGGGGGTCTCGGAAATATTTGATTTCCAGTTGTGACCAAAGTTTGAAGCGCATGGGGTTGGACTATGTGGATATCTTCTATAGTCATCGACCCGATCCCAATACACCGTTGGAGGAGACCATGATGGCCTTGGATCAGATTGTAAGATCAGGAAAGGCTTTATATGCTGGTATATCTTCTTATGATCCTGAACAATCCCAAAAGGCAATTGAGATTTTGAACGAGTTGGGGACACCTTGTTTGGTACATCAGCCATCCTATAGTATGTTCAATAGATGGGTTGAAGATGGGTTAATGGATGTTCTTGGAAAAAATGGCGTTGGCTCCGTAGTGTTCAGTCCATTGTTCCAGGGGTTATTAACCAATAAGTATCTTAATGGTATTCCTGAAGGC
>CAXMOE010000073.1:10129-12506 GCA_964194835.1 uncultured Flavobacteriaceae bacterium
CTTCTGAAAAGGTTGCAAAGGTTAAAGAGCTCAATAAAATTGCAGAGGTGAGAGGTCAAAAGATGGCACAGTTGGCACTTTCATGGGTGTTGAGGGACAAAAGGATTACTTCAGTAATCGTTGGGGCCAGTAAAGTATCGCAAATTGAAGATGCTGTTGGTATACTATCCAATCTTGAGTTTACGGACGGCGAATTGAGTGCTATTGAAGAAATACTAAAATCCTAAATGCACTTGGTTTACGAAGTTCAAAAACAGTTTATTTTTTAAGCATTGGAAACAATCTTTTAATTTCCTCATCTGAAGGTTGTTTGCCGTATTCGCATATTTCAAAGCCCTCAACATGTTTAGTAGAGGCCGCCTTATCCCCATACCATTTTTTTAAACATTCCATCATTGTTTTATTTGGGACCGAAGACCGCCAATTTGCCAACATTTCAAGTCTTGCGGTACTGTCCTTCGGAACCTTGTCCAAATTTCCAGAAGTCCATGGAAGCCATTCGAAAAACTGGGATTCATGAGCAGACATGGCATAAATTTTCTGTTCAAATACGGCGTCAGTGATTACTGCAATATCCGGTTCAAACGGACTTGGTTTTTGAAATCTGTCCTCAGAATAAAGAAAAACAGGATTTTTTTGGAGTGGAGGTACCTCAGGTGCTACATTGGGGACAATGACCATATAAGCCGCATCCTGTATCAATATACCGGTATACCTATGATCTGGGTGATAATCATTCGGCCTTGGTGCAATAACAATATCGGCATTCCATTTTCTGATTTCCCGGATAACCTTTAAGCGGTTTGCCAAGGTTGGCATTAATTCCCCATCATGGTTATCCAGAACAGTATATTCCACACCAAACCTTTTTCCTGCTTCCTTAGCCTCCGCAATTCTTATTTTGGCCAGCTCCCCGCCACCCATGGCATAATGTCCGGCATCCCCATTGGTGAGTGAGACAAATTTTACCCTGTGTCCCATCTGTGCAAATAAGATAGCAGTTCCTCCTGTATCAATATCACAGTCGTCGGGATGTGCACCGAATACGATAACATTTAGAGGTTCCACCTGAGAGGTTCCTCCATAAATTCCAAAAATGATACAAAGTGTAAGAATGATATTTTTCATGCTATCGGTATTAAATTCAAATTAATTTCATGGATTCCGGGTCCCAATCAATTGCCTTCCCTTGGTAATAACTTTCATTGGCCAAAAGGGCAGCACCAGCAGCCCTTAATCCAAAACTGGGATCTTGAATTATTTTATTTTTTCCACGTATACCTTGGAAGAAATTGTAAAAATGATCGTAATGTCCGCCTTTGTAATCCGAAGGTGCGTTATAATTGGTTTCACCAATATTTAAAGCCGATTTTCTATTGTCGAGCACATTTTTAGCATATTCTTGCTTAATGCTCTTTTGCGTAGCTTCGGTATATGCATTCATCGAATAATTTCCGGGAATCATTCCGAGTTTTGACCGTGTTAATTTAACGGAATTCGAATTCACTTCCATGGCGCCTTCTGTTCCTACAAGTCGGAATCCTCCTCCTCCTCCTGAGCCGGCAATAAAATTAACCCTAAAAGAGGCGTTAAAAGCGGCATGTGTTTTTGTTTCAGGATAATCATAAAAAGTTAGGGTAACATCGGGTACATCACGCCCATCTTTCCAGTATCGAAGACCGCCCGTGGATAATGCCCTGTTAGGGCCGTGAGAATCAAGGATGTAATTTAATGTTGAAAAGGCATGGACAAACAAATCCCCCGCTACACCGGTTCCATAGTCCTTATAATTTCTCCAGCGAAAAAATCGGGTTGGATCATAAGGTACTTTTGGGGCTCTTCCCAAAAATGTATCAAAATCCACTGTGTCCGGATTGGCATCTGGGGGAAGGGGATATTGCCAAGCCCCTTCGGCCGAATAGCGATCATTGAACATATCGAGCATCACCATTTCCCCAATGGCTCCATCCATATATAATTGTTTGGCCTTTTCATTGGCTACCTACTTGGCATATTTTGCCCGTTTCCTTTTGAACCTGAATAATCTCATGGCCTTCCGTGAAATTATGTACCATGGGTTTCTCACAATACACAGCCTTTCCTGCCTTCATAGCCTCAACGGTAATTTTTTTATGCCAATGGTCCGGCGTAGCCACTATGACGGCGTCAATATCTTTTCTGTCTAAAATCTCGCGGTAATCCCTGGTTACTGAAATATCTGTTCCCCAAAGCTCTTTGGCACGATCCAATCTACCCGAATATAGATCACAAACAGCAACCAATTTAACACCATCTACTTTTAATGCCGCCGTGGTATCATATATGCCTTGAATCCCAGATCCAATAAGAGCCAGGTTTATCTGATCATTTGCTGCAA
>CAXMOE010000074.1:0-12486 GCA_964194835.1 uncultured Flavobacteriaceae bacterium
TTTCCTCTAAATTGTTTTCTTCAGCATTGACATCCAGAGCCTCACCAAATATATAGGTTGTTTTATTGAGGTCCCAAACTCCATTTTCTTTCAAATAATGAATAAACAGACCCGAATAATACTCTGTCTTATGTTCCCCACTACTCTTTAGGTCTTTTTTTGTGATGATGTAAAGGCCCTTAATGGCTCGTGTCAAGGCCACATATAATAAATTGAAGCTATCGAGTTCCATTTTATGCTGCCCATCATTAAATAAGCTATCTGCCTGTTTCCCATACTGCACAACTTCTTTTTTCTTATTGACTAAAACTTCTTCGAAGCCATTATAAACCTCCATTTCAACGTGAATCCATAGTTTTGGATCCACTTCTTCATAAATATTGGAATTGGCATAAGGAAAAATTACAAAGGAGAATTCCAATCCCTTTGATTTATGGACGGTCATTATTTGTACCGCATCAATATTCTCGGGTGATGTAATACTGAGCTTTTCCTTTTTTTTCTCCCAATGATCTAAAAAGCTTTGCAAACTGGTTCCATCCTTTTGCTCTACCTCCAGAACCACATCCATTAGATAAGTTATGTAGGCATCGGATTCTTCTGCCAATTGAAATTGCTTTATGGCATACTCCAATCCATCAAAAACAGAGAAATGTTTTAGGCGACCAAAATCAAAATTGTATTGATCGTCCAACATATCATCCAAATTTCCCAAATGTTTTTGAATAAAATGATGGCTGTCGCTGTTATCTGCACCAAGAAAATAGAGAATCTTATAACAAGCCTCCAAATCTTGTGGAGATGTACTATACATCAAGATATCAATAAGGAACCTGACCTTTGGACTACTGTTCACCAATAAGGTCTCGGAAGAAATGACCGGAATCTCTTGTTGCATTAAAAAGTCGGCTAAAATAACACCATGCTTCCGTTTTCGAGTAAGGATACAGATATCTTTAAATCTATATTTCTTATCCAAAACTTCATGAATTGTCTTTATAACATTTTCACAGTAAAGCTCATCCTCATTGTTATGGTCCTCGTCATCGATAAATGTAAGTTGAACCAACCCTCCTTTTTTGGCGTTATAATGTTGTTGATTTCCATCTATAAATAAACGGTTATAAACTTGTTTATTGATGAACGGACTCGATACTGTAAAAAAAGCATTGTTGAATTTGATGACTTCTTCGTGACTCCTATAATTGGAGGGGAGATTTTCAACCTGGGGCAGCACTACAAATGGGTTAAAATTCGGATCAATAAGCTTTAAAAATTGTTCGGCCTTACCTCCCCGCCATCGATAGATAGCTTGTTTGGCGTCACCGACCAATAATAAAGAACCTGTTTTTCCTTGGTAATCTTCACTTTCCAAGGCATTTCCGATCAAAGGAATTAAGTTTTCCCATTGCATTTCTGAAGTGTCCTGAAATTCGTCCACAAAATAATGCCGATACTTCTCTCCCAACCTTTCATATAAAAAAGGAGCGGGCTGGTCCTTTATTTCTTTGGTAATAATTGTGTTAAATGAGGAAATGGGCAATTGATCCCGCTCCAATTCCAAGGTCTTTATTTCGTTGCGAATTGCATTTAAGACGGTTAATGGTACGATATTTTGATAGACATTTTTAAGAAAGGCACGGTTATAAATACATTCCTTAATTTCTATATATGATTTTAGAATCTGTGGTGCTATTTCATCTACCGAAATATTCACACCTGATTTTAATATTTTTCCTTCTTTTAAATTTTGCTCTAACTTATTATTATATAGTTTAATTGGATCAAATTCTAGATCAATAATTTTATTAAAATGATTGGGAAGTGTCTCATAAGGAAAGTTGTTAGGTTCCAAACCATGACTATGAATTAAATCCAATACTTCTTTCGACTTTTTGACACTTTTCTGTTCAGAGGTTTTGAGTCTTGAAATTATTACTTCTTTTAATCCCAAGAAATCGGAAATGTTTTTGCCTTCCAGTTTTTTTAAATGTGGCGTTTGATTTTCATTGAACAACAACTTCCCTATTTTATTGAGATCAATGGATAAATCCCAACTTTTATCTCCGTCGATTTTCTCCAGGGCAAAATCAACCAAGACTTTGGTTAGAAACCTGTCTGTTCCAGCTTTATTGATTAGCCTGGCAACAGCTTCATCCAACAATGAATCTGTGTCTAGAATAACTTCAAAATTTTGAGGAAGCTTTAGATCCTTTGCAAAAGTCCGGATAAGTCGGTGGGTAAACTTATCTATGGTTGAAACATCAAAAAAAGCATAGTTATGTAGAATTTCCTTAAGGACTTTTTTGGCCCTTTGTTGCAAAGTTTCCGTAGAAATGTGTAACTCTTCGGAAATGTCATAAAACATTGAAGAGGTATGTTTTGTCTCAGTTATTTGACCAAAATCAAACAAGTTGTTAAGGATGCGCTGTTTCATTTCGGCAACGGCCTTGTTCGTAAAGGTAATCGCCAAAATTTGCTTGTAACTTTTATTGGAGTCTGAGGATAGAATAATTTTTAAGTACTCTTTTACAAGAGTAAAGGTTTTGCCAGAGCCAGCAGAAGCATTATAAATTTTATAGGGAACCTTTTGCACCTAGTTTTATTTGCAAAATACATAATCTACCACAGTTCTTAACAAATAAATAGTAGAATTTGTTGCATAAAACCTTATTTTTGATGTACACGATCAATTAACTTAAAAATAGAAAATTATGGCTTTTGAATTACCTAATTTACCATATGCCTATAATGCATTGGAACCTCATATTGATGCAAGGACAATGGAGATACACCATACAAAACATCACAATGGTTATACAACTAATTTAAATAATGCAGTAGCCGAGACTGAACTGGAAAATAAATCTATTGAAGATATTTTAAGAAATATGGATATGTCCAATGCTGCGGTTCGTAATAATGGTGGTGGATATTACAATCACGCTCTTTATTGGGAAATCATGTCACCTAATGGTGGTGGTAATCCCACAGGGAAATTGGCGAATGCCATTAATGTGGCTTTTGGTTCTTTCGAGGGATTTAAGGATGCTTTTACCAAAGCAGCTGCTACAAGGTTTGGCTCAGGTTGGGCATGGCTTTGTGTGCATAAAGGAGGTAAAGTAGAAATTTGCTCCACAGCTAACCAGGACAATACGTTAATGCCAAATACTGGTTGTGGCGGTTTTCCGATTTTAGGATTGGATGTATGGGAGCACGCATACTACTTAAACTATCAGAATAGAAGACCAGATTATATCAGTGCGTTTTTTAATTTGATCAACTGGGAAAAAGTTGGTGAAATTTTTGCAGCGAATAAGTAGGATTTAATTCAATAAAAAAAAGCCACACTAAAGGAATAGTGTGGCTTTTTTTATGTGCAGTACTAAATAGAAAAGGGTGGAGAAGTCCCCACCCTTTTCGTCCCAAATCTTACCATAAACTTAACCTACTTATGCTATGGCAACACTAAGTTACTGGGATTGTGGGAAATAACAAAAATTTTTAATGAAATTTTATGTATTCAATAGAATATAAATTTGGATAATTCACATGAAAAAGTTGATTGGAAGTTCATAATCCCTTGATTTTCAGCAATAAAAAAGGCGGAGTATTACTCCACCTTTTTCCCCAAATCTTACCATGAACTTAACCTACTTATGCTATGGTCCTTCGAAAGTATGTTAATGGCTATTAATGCAAAAAGGTTTTAGACGAAAGTCGTTATAATTGGTTGAAATGCTTTTTATGGGTGTTAATCGGTAAGAATTGCATGAAAAAGTAAAAGAAGCAAAGTATTGGCAAATAAAAAAGGCGAAGTAAAACTCCGCCTTTTTCCCCAAATCTTACCATGAACTTAACCTACTTATGCTATGGTCCTCCAAAAGTATGTTATCAGTTATAAATGCGAAAAGGTTTTAGATGAAAGTCCCCTAATTGGGTTGAAATACTAGTATAGGTCGAATGTATGCGTGAAGGTGAACAAAAAGTCAGGGTTTATGAAAATTTTAAAAATAAAAAAGGTGGAGAAGTCTCCACCTTTTTTGCCCCAAATCTTACCATGAACTTAACCTACTTATGCTATGGCAAGTCTAATGTAGTATTGCTTTGTCCCTAAAGGACAAAAAACACGATAATAAGCACATATTATCGATGAAATGCACAATTATGTGCATTTCATCGATAAAACTGTTAATATGCTCTTTCGCTTTTTCCTTCGTAAAAGTTGATGAATGCTTTATTTACAACCCTATTTCCTCCTGGTGTTGGGTAATTGCCTGTAAAGTACCAATCTCCTAGATTTTTGGGGCATGCTTGATGTAGGCTTTCAATGTTTTGATAAATGATCTGCACTTCTGCCCCTATGTCTTTTGGACTTAAAAGTTCTCCAATTTTAAGAGAAATTTCGTCTGCGGTAAAAGGCGCATAAAATTCCTTTACATAATTCAAAACATCTTTATCCTTGGAATTAATTTGCAGCAAACACTTTTTATAGACATTTTCAACAATGTGCAAAGAGCTTTTTTCCTCGTGCAGGGCCAAGGCAGCTTTAAAGGCAATGAAGTCTTCAAGTTTTGCCATATCTATACCATAACAATCCGGATAACGTATTTGTGGGGCAGAGGAAGCAACAATTATTTTTTTGGGAGAAAGCCTATCAAGAATTCTAAGGATACTCTTTTTTAGAGTGGTTCCCCTTACAATGCTATCATCTATAATGACCAAATGGTCATTTTCTTCTACTGAGCCATAGGAAATGTCATATATATGTGCCACCAAATCGTCCCTACTACTATCTTGGGTTATAAAGGTCCTAAGTTTGGCGTCTTTAATGGCCACCTTTTCTATCCTAGGTCGAACCTCCAAGATTTTATGCAGTTCTTCCTTTGTGATCTTAGCCCCGATAGAAAGAATCTGCTGCTCCTTTTTCTTGTTGAGGTAATTTTGAGCCTCTTTGACCATGCCAAAAAATGAAGTTTCTGCAGTATTTGGAATATATGAGAACACTGTATTTTTTATATCACTGTCTATAGCGGACAAGATTTGGGGGAAAAGTAATTTTCCAAGTTCCTTTCTCTCCTGATAAATCTCTTTATCACTTCCTCTAGAAAAATAGATGCGTTCAAAGGAACATGCTTTTCGTTCCGTTGGTTCAAGAATTTCTTTTAAATTACAGGTTCCATTTTTCTTGATGATAATTGCATTGCCTGGATCTAGTTCCTTAACGTCCTCAAATTTTACGTTAAATACCGTTTGTATGGCGGGTCGTTCCGATGCAACCACCACTACTTCATCATCTTGATAATAATAAGCTGGCCTAATGCCGGCTGGATCTCTTAATACAAAAGCATCTCCATGTCCCAATAATCCTGACATTGCATAACCTCCATCCCAGTTTTTTGATGCTCTTCTAAGGATTTTGGCAACGTTTAACCGCTCTGCGATTATAAGCGAAGCCTCCATTTTAGTAAATCCTTCTTTTTTTATTTGTTTATAAAGTTTGGCAACCGCGTCATCCAAAAAGTGACCGATTTTTTCCATAACGGTTACCGTGTCCACCATTTCTTTTGGATGCTGGCCAAGCTGTATCAAGTTGTCAAATAGCTCATGCACGTTGGTCATATTAAAGTTGCCAGCCACAATAAGGTTACGATGCATCCAATTATTCTGTCTCAGAAAGGGGTGTACACTTTCCATACTGTTCTTACCAAATGTGCCGTAACGCACATGACCAAGTAATACTTCACCAAGGTAGGGGATGTTCTTTTTTTGTGCCGCAACATCTTCAATATATTCTGGATGCTCCTGAAAAGCGGTATTTATTCTGTCGTTGATTTGCGAAAAAATATCTTGAATTGGCTGTGAGGCAATCGAACGCACTCTACTCATATATCTTTCGCCGGGCGCCATATCTATCTTAATACTTGCAAAACCTGCACCATCTTGCCCACGGTTGTGCTGCTTCTCCATCATCAGATACATTTTGTTCACTCCATAAAAGGCGGTACCATATTTTTCCTTATAGTATTCCAATGGCTTTAATAACCGTATCAAAGAAATTCCACATTCGTGTTTAATTGCGTCACTCATTGTATATATAGATTAAAAAAGCCCCGAAAATTCAGGGCACAAAAACTATTGTAATTCGATATCAAATTGGGTCAACTCCTTAAATTGATGAAGCCTTTTGTTGACTTCTTCATAATCCAGATCCTGCATTCGTTCAGTTCCAAAACGTTCCACACAGAACGACGCTAAGTTGGAACCATGAATAATAGCACTCTTTAAATTGTTGAATGAAATATTTCGGGTTTCGGCCAAGTATCCGGTAAATCCTCCTGCAAAAGTATCCCCTGCACCCGTGGGATCAAAAACTTCCTCTAAAGGCAAGGCTGGTGCAAAAAACACATTATCATTATGGAATAATAGCGCACCGTGTTCACCCTTTTTAATGACCACATATTTTGGACCCATTTTTTGGATCATAGCAGCAGCTCTAACCAAAGAATATTCGTTGGTCAATTGTCTGGCTTCCTCATCATTAATGGTGATCACATCTATATGTTTTATGACTTGTAAAAGTTCATCCAGGGAATTGTCCATCCAGAAATTCATGGTGTCCAACACAATTAACTTTGGTCGCTTTTTCATTTGGGATATTACACTCATCTGTATATTAGGATGAAGATTCCCTAACATTACAACATCGGCTTCCTTAAAATTTTCTGGAACAACTGGATTAAAATCGGCCAGAACATTTAGTTCAGTGGCCAAAGTGTCCCTCATATTCAGATCATTGTGGTATTTTCCGCTCCAAAAGAAAGTCTTGCCTCCTTTTACAACTTCCACACTTGATATATCTACATTTTTATTTGTCAATAAGTCGAGATAATCTTGTGGAAAATCCTCTCCTACTACCGATACTATTGCAGAATCGACGTCAAATTGTGAAGCAGCCAAAGCAATAAAGGTCGCTGCACCTCCCAAAATCTTGTCTGTTTTGCCAAAAGGGGTTTCTATAGCATCAAAAGCAACAGTTCCAACAATTAAAAGCTTGCCCATTAATCCAAAATTTGCTGCAAATATACGTTTTTGAATATCCAATTGCGAAAGCAATGTTGACTAATTTTCAGCACTATTTATTTGCGTCCAAAATCGGCGGGAATTTCTCCCCAAGCCTTGGTTTCCCATTTAACAATAGTTGTATTGTAGGTGTTGGATTCCAACCAGGCAATAGCTCTACGCACCAAATCAAAAACAGCCTTGTTTTTTTTTGTCTCTTTTAGCTTACTATTACAGTTTTTTTTACGAACCCAGCTCATTGCAGTTTTAGAATCGGTGTAGATAACTCGATCACTATTTTGCTGTTTTAAATAGGCCAGCCCATGTACAAGTGCCAAAAATTCACCTATATTATTGGTTCCTTGATCAAAGGGACCTTGTTTAAACAATTCTTTTCCGGATTGGGTATCTACTCCGCGATATTCCATAACCCCGGGATTTCCACTGGATGCAGCATCCACGGAAATGGAATGGTAATTGGGTCTACCTATTTTGTCTAGCTGTTCTTGGGAAAGTTGTGAATGGGAAACTTTTTTCCCCATATAATCTTCGTAGTTCCCATCAAATGCTTTTTTGGCCTCTTTGAATGACGGGAATGATTTGTATTGTGCACCTTTATAATTGGAAATGGCAGCCTTACAATTGTCCCATGTTGTATAGATACCGGGACGTTTGCCTTTCCAAACCGTATAAAATTTCCCTTTTTTGGCCATTATTGCTTCAATAATAGTTTTTCAATGATTTTGGGAAAATGCCTTTGTTCCAAGGTGTGAATTTTTTGGGCAATCGATTCCACAGAATCCTCGGTATTAATTTTCACTTTTGCTTGCTGAATTATCGCTCCTTCATCGTAATTTTCATTAACATAATGTACGGTTATGCCCGTTTCAAGCTCCTTATTTTCTTTTACAGCTCTATGTACGTTCATGCCATACATGCCTTTTCCGCCATATTTTGGCAAAAGTGCAGGATGGATATTAATAATCTTATTGGGAAAATTTTGAAGAAGATTTTTAGGTATTTTCCATAGGAACCCGGCAAGTACAATTAAATCCGGGTTGAAGGTTTTAAGAACATCCAAAACGCAATCTGTATTATAAAATGCATTTTTATTAAAATATAAGACACTGATATTCAATCTATCACAGCGTTCAATAACTTTAGCATTTCGGTTGTTTGTGAGTACGCAGCTAATGGAAACGGCAGGATTGTTTTTAAAAAAACGCACTATGTTTTCAACATTGGAACCAGAACCAGAGGCAAATAGAACAATACGTTTCATGTAGTTCGTTAACGTTTCCGTGGAAGAATAATTTTGTGCTAAATTAACACTCTTGAATTTAATTTTCTTAAATTACAGCACATTTTACCGACAAATGGTGTTATTAAACCAAAGTTTTTTATTTTTGCCAACAATTAAATTTTTAAAACTAATATAATTATGTCAGACATTGCATCAAGAGTAAAAGCTATCATCGTTGATAAATTGGGTGTTGATGAGAACGAAGTAGTAACAGAAGCAAGCTTTACTAACGACCTAGGGGCAGACTCACTGGATACTGTTGAATTGATCATGGAATTCGAAAAAGAATTTGATATTCAAATTCCGGACGATCAAGCAGAAAATATCGCAACAGTTGGCCAAGCTATAAGTTACATAGAAGAAGCGAAGTAATTTTGCGATTTCTTGGACAAGTTTCAAAATTATCCATGTGGTAATCGTGCCGCATGGATATTTTTTTTAATTTTCACGAGACTTACAGATTACAATAAAAATTTGGCTCAATGCAGATAAAAAGAGTTGTGGTTACCGGTCTTGGTGCATTAACACCAATTGGAAACAATATTGAGGAATATTGGGATGGATTAATAAATGGCAGAAGTGGCTGTGCGCCCATTACCTATTATGATACCGAAAAGTTCAAGACGAAATTTGCCTGTGAACTTAAAAACTACGACCCAGCAGATTTTTTTGATAGAAAAGAGGCCCGTAAACTTGATAAGTTTGCTCAGTATGCCCTTGTTTCCTCTGATGAGGCTATCATTGACTCTGGAATTGATTTAGATAAAATCGATAAGTTTAGGGTTGGGGTAATCTGGGGCGCAGGAATTGGTGGTTTGGAAACCTTTCAAAATGAAGTTATGAACTTTGCCGCTGGGGATGGTACACCTCGATTCAACCCCTTTTTTATACCAAAGATGATTGCCGACATTGCTCCAGGCAATATTTCCATTAAGCATGGCTTTATGGGTCCAAATTATACCACTGTATCAGCCTGTGCATCTTCGGCAAATGCGATGATCGATGCTTTGAACTATATCCGTTTAGGACATTGTGATATTATTGTCACCGGAGGAAGCGAAGCAGCTGTTACCATTGCAGGTATGGGTGGTTTTAACGCAATGCATGCATTGTCTACAAGAAACGAAAGCCCTAAAACGGCTTCCAGGCCTTTTGATGCCACCAGGGATGGTTTTGTATTGGGAGAAGGAGCAGGAGCTTTAATTCTGGAAGAATACGAGCACGCAAAAGCGAGGGGAGCAAAAATATATGCCGAAGTTGTTGGTGGTGGGATGTCCAGCGACGCCTATCATATGACCGCACCGCATCCCGACGGGATTGGAGTGGTTAGGGTTATGGAAAATTGTCTTCGTGACGCAGGGTTAAAGCCGGAAGATGTAGATGCCATAAATACACATGGCACATCCACTCCTTTGGGTGATGTGGCAGAATTAAAGGCCATAACAAAGGTTTTTGGAGACCATGCCCCGAACATAAATATAAATTCAACAAAGTCAATGACAGGTCATTTGCTCGGAGCAGCAGGAGCCATTGAGGCCATTGCCTCTATATTGGCCATGGAAAATGGGATGGTACCCCCTACAATAAACCACACTACGGTTGACGAAAATATCGACCCGAAATTAAACCTGACCCTTAATAAGGCCCAAAAAAGAGAAGTCAACGTAGCCATGAGCAACACGTTTGGATTTGGTGGCCATAATGCCTGCGTTGTATTTAAAAAAATCAGTTAATTAATAGGATGAATTTTTCCCCCAATTTATTTAGTTCCCATTCCAAAGAGGATGGGGCTTTTTTTTTGGGGATAACTCAAATTTTAGGGTTTAAACCCAAAAAACTTGAGATTTACAAAAAAGCCTTTTTACATCGATCCGCCAATGTAAAGGATAAGAACGGAATCCCGATGAATTATGAACGATTGGAATTTTTGGGGGATTCCATGTTAGGAACTATTATTTCCAGACACATTTATAATGAAGTGCCTGAAGGAGATGAGGGCTATCTTACCAAAATGAGGTCAAAAATTGTGAGTAGAGAGCATCTTAACGAATTGGGTAAGGATTTGAATCTTATAAAATTCGTGGTGAGTAGAATACCCAAATCCAATTTTGGAGACAATATACATGGAAATGTTTTTGAGGCTTTGGGTGGTGCAATTTATATGGATAGAGGATATAAATATTGTGAAAAGTTCATAGATAAACGGGTCATTAAACCCTATGTGAACATAGAGCAATTGGAGGGAAAGGTCATCAGTTACAAGAGTCTTATAATTGAATGGTGTCAGAAACAAAAGAATACTTTTTTTTATGAAGTTTATGAAGATTCAGGCAATGACTCCTTAAAGCATTTTGCCGTTAAATTGTCCATAGGAAATAAGGTAATGTCCAAAGCCAGGGCAACTTCTAAGAAAAAAGCAGAAGAAAAAGCTTCCAAGCGAGCTTATTTTGCTTTACAAGATAAAATTGACCATTCCTAGTCAGAAGATGTTAAACTCAAACGTTTGCGGTCCCTGCAAGAGCTCCTAAACCCATCGTAAGCTAGGCTAGGTTCTTTATTAATTCTATATTTACGTTTTTCGTATGAGGTATGGCTGCGATTCATAAAATTACCGAGGATTTTTACGAAGACTCATTTGCTTTGATTGCTTTACACAGTAGTTTGGAAGATTTCGCCATAGTATACTCCATTAACCAATGCTTAAAATCCAACTTATGTAGGTCTCGTACAGACTTGGATATATCGCAAAATATTTCTTTCCCAATTTTTGAATGGAAGGATTTGAAAAACGATAGGTATTGGACCTTGATAACAAATAATAGTGTGCAGGAAGAGAATACCGTCCAAAGTGGTCTTTTTCAGAATGAGCCGTCATATACAACATACCAGTTGTTACCAGAACATAAGGAAGTTGATTACTTTTTAAAAATTGAAATGGATGAAGGTAATGGTGAAGATGAAATTGTAAAATTAATTCTTACGATACCTGGGGTTATAACAGCGTACACTTTAGAGACCAACAAACTAAAATCTAAAAATAATTTAATCTTTTAAATAATGCCGAGCAATAAAAAGACCAAGATAGTAGCTACTTTAGGACCGGCTACCAGTAAAAAGGAAGTACTTAGAGATATGATGAATGCCGGGGTGAATGTCTTTAGGATAAATTTTTCCCACGCCGATTATGAGGATGTGTCAGAACGCATCAAAATGATACGCGAGTTAAATGAAGAATTGGGTTTCAATGTATCTATCCTTGGTGATCTACAAGGTCCCAAACTTCGTGTCGGCGTTATGGCAGGCGAAGTTGTGGTCGCACCCGGGGACGAAATCACTTTTGTCACGGGAGAACCCTTTGAAGGAAATGCTGAAAAGGTATACATGAACTATTCGAAATTTCCAAAAGATGTAAATCCCGGAGAGAATATTTTGCTGGATGATGGAAAGTTAATGTTTGAAGTGCTATCCACCAATCGTAAAGACCAGGTAAAGGCCAAAGTGATTCAAGGAGGACCTCTAAAGTCCAAAAAAGGAGTGAATCTTCCCAACACCAATATATCCTTGCCAGCGCTTACCGAAAAAGATGTAAAAGATGCCATATTTGCGATATCTGAAAACGTGGATTGGATTGCCTTGTCCTTTGTTCGATTTAGTCAGGATCTAATAGACCTACAAAATATTATTAAGGAACATTCCGAATACAAAATTCCCATAATAGCCAAGATAGAGAAACCTGAAGCTGTGGAGAATATAGATAAGATAGTTGCCTATTGTGACGGACTTATGGTTGCTCGTGGCGATCTTGGTGTTGAGGTTCCCGCACAGGAAGTGCCGTTAATACAGAAGCAGTTGGTATTGCGAGCCAAGCAGGCTCGAATTCCGGTAATTATTGCTACCCAGATGATGGAAACCATGATTACTAGTCTGACCCCTACCCGTGCCGAGGTAAATGATGTTGCCAATTCTGTTATGGATGGTGCAGATGCCGTGATGCTTTCAGGTGAGACTTCCGTGGGAAATTATCCTGTACAGGTAATAGAAAAAATGACAAGCATTTTAAAAAGTGTAGAAGATTCTAACCTAATAAAGGTTCCACTTGAACCACCCCATATTCGAACAAA
>CAXMOE010000075.1:0-12341 GCA_964194835.1 uncultured Flavobacteriaceae bacterium
ATGACCAGTAATATCGGTAGCCATATCATCCAAGAATCATTTGAAGGCACACACGATATTCAAAGTGCAGCAGAACTGGCCAGAATTGAGGTTTTAGAATTGTTACGAAAAACAATACGTCCAGAATTTTTAAATCGTATTGATGATATTATCATGTTCACTCCATTGAACATAGAAGATATCACCAAAATTGTTAAACTGCGGTTGGAGCAGTTGAAAAAAATGGTGTCCAAACAACATATTATAATCGATGCCACTGAGGAAGCTATAGACTATCTTGCCAAGAAGGGATATGACCCACAGTATGGTGCAAGACCAATTAAGCGAGTAATACAGAAAGAAGTATTGAATAATTTATCCAAAGAACTACTTAGTGGTAAACTAAAAGCTGAAAGTATTGTTTTAATAGATGCCTTCGATGATAATTTAGTATTTAGAAACCAGAATGAAATGGTGGAGTAAGAAGATCTTGATAACTTAAAGAATGGCATCCAAATTCCCGATGCCATTTTTTTATTGCTAAATAAATACCATACAGTATATAGATTTTTTATATTCGTATAAAATTGTATTGAATGTCCACCAAAGCCGAAAGAACCACTGCCTATATCATTGAAACTGTTGCGCCGGTATTTAATAAACACGGATATATTGGCACGAGCATGAGTGACCTAACTGAAGCTACCGGACTCACAAAGGGAGCACTATACGGTAACTTTGAGAACAAAGAAGCCCTTGCATTGGCCTCCTTTGAATTTAATAGCACTCGATTGCTCACCGAAATTGATGAAAAACTTGGGTCTAGTGGCACATCTCTCCAAAAACTTTTTGTGTTGACCAATTTTTATCGTTATTACGATGAATTCACAAAGGAAATGGGCGGTTGCCCTGTCCTTAATGTTGGGGTAGATGCACAACACAATAATTCATTGTTGGCCGCAGCTGCCAAGGAAACTGTAAAAACCATTGAAGGTAAAATTGCACTGGTTTTAGAAAACGGTGTACGAAATGGTGAACTTAATATTCCAGTGACCCCACTTACATTTGCAAAACAATTATATACCATGCTTCAAGGGGCGGTTGCTATGGCTACAATTACTGGCGATAGGAAATATTTACTTAATACTGTAGCCTATTTAGATCAGCTGATAAATAATGAAATCCGCAAATAACACCTTTTAATTTCCTACTACCCTGAAAATCCATGTCTTATCCGGATAACGACCGTTAAGATGTCCATCCCTAGCTATTTCCGCCTCTTTAAGAGTATCATAACGTTCTAAATACACATAGTTATACTTATTTACTTTTCGGTAGAATGACTTAGGCTGCAGGCCTTTCGTTGTCAAGGTTTTCATGAATTTTTCAAAATATGTTTTTGTTCCGAAAACATTGGCAATGAGATAGTATCCTGGAGTAAGTCCGTCTTCATTTGCCACTTCTTCATACCGTCCCTTTGTTTTTGTCTCAGCAGGTTTCTCAACCTTTTGTTGTTGTGAAATTTTTTCTGATTCCAATTTTTTCTTAGCAACTTCAGCTGCTACTAATTTTGCCGCGTTTATTGAATCCTGACGCTTTTGTGTTTCAAGTGCAATAACGGCAGCTTTGGTCCGCTCTTTTTCTACAGTTGCCAAGGAATCCAAGTTTCTTTTTTCGTGTTCCATTCGAATTTTTTCGGCCTGTCTTGTAATTTCCATTTCAGCAGCCAGGGCTTCAGCCTCGTCCAATTCTTCTTTTATTTTCTTTGCTTCGTCCTTATCCTTTACTTCTTTCACCACAATTTCCTCCTCCTTCTCTACATCAAACTCGACAACTTTCTTTCTTTGATCTTAAAAAAAACACCCCCAAGACCTCCTGAAATTCCATAAAAATTATTGTAGCCCATCTGGGCCCAAAATTTGGATGTTGAAAGTAAGGTGGTAAGCCCAAACTGAGTATCTGTATCAGGTAATGTTTTAACATAAATCGATGGTTCCAGCTTTGAGTCCTCCATGTTGTTAAATATCAACAATGGAAATTCATAGCTGATTAACCCAAGATAAATTTTTTGTGAGGCAGTAGCATTACTTTCATTGGTCGAAAAATTATAATCTATAAAATTTTCAGAAGCCAATCCAATACTAAATCCGTCTACCGTGAATCGTATACCCGGTGCCAATTGTAAAATAAAATCACTTGAGGTTACTAGTTGGGGCAATTGTATGAGTGGATTTGGTTGAAATCTGTCATCCGCTAATTTTCGCTGAAAACCAAAAACATTTACTCCTACACTCAGTTGTGAAGTTGGACTCAATTCAAAATTATAGGCATAATTTACAACTCCGCCAGTATGAAGAAAAGTGCCGGTATTATGCTGAAAAAAACCACCTCCAATTGCTGATTCAGTATCTAAACGTCTTGTATAATTCAAATACATGGTCGTAGGGTCTCCGTCAATGGATTGCCATTGCCATCTTGTCCATAGAGCAATTGATTGCGAAAAGCTGTTATCTAAAGAAAATACTGGACTCAATAAGCTAGAATTAACGACTCCAAGATTATGCTGTCTCAAATCTTCAGGAAGATTAACTTCTTGGGCATGTGATATAAAAACCCCAAATAAAAACAGGAGTATGTTATGAAGTTTAAGCATATAGAAAAATTACGAAAAACTAACAGTATTACATACTTTTTTCCATTAAATTTAGTTAGATAATAACATGATATAAAATTTAGGCAAACATACCCATTATGAAAACTATTAAACTTCTAGTACTCTCTTTTTTGCTCACCGGAATTTTGTCCTGTAAGGAGGACCAAAAAGTTATCCAAGACTTTTCTGAACCTGTAGTTTCTACTTTTTATTTCATAAGACATGCTGAGAAAGACAGAAGCAATTCAGAGAATGTAGATCCTGTACTAAACCAAGAAGGGCTTGGTAGGGCAATGCAATGGGCAGAAGTATTGGATTATGTAAATATAGATGCCATATACACTACAGATTATGAAAGAACATCAATGACTGCAACCCCTACTGCGGTAAAAAAAGATATCATTGTTCAATTCTACAGTCCGGGAGAAATAAACATAGAACAATTTAAGGCAGATAATCTAGGACGAAATGTTTTAGTGGTAGGTCACAGTAATTCCACACCCGACTTTGTCAACAAAATGATTGGGGAAGAGAAATATGCTTCCATGGATGATACTGATAACGCCAGTTTATTTATCGTTCAGATCGTAGACAACAAAACTACCGACTTCCAACTAAAAATTGATTAATTTCATTGGGTTACCAAAATGTCTTCCAGCTCAATTTTGGACAATAACTCTAAATCTTCCTTTAGATAAAGACTATCTATATCGAATATAGAAGTGTTTTCGTCCTTGGGTTTAAAATTATAGTAATTCACAAAACGTATACCACCTACATAACGTTCGTTATATGCCTCCCTAAATCGTAGGCCCCCTCCGTTTACATGAAATTCGTAAGCCAAATAATCTGGTTTAAAGGTTTTCTTGTTAAACCAATATATATAGGTATCGTCAAAATCGTCTCCTCCATCTTCTTGATCAAAGGTTACTTTTAATTTATAATAATCAGAATCCTTGATTCTTATTTCCCCCAAAAACTCTTTATTCACTGCAGTGTCATTTAACCCATACGGAAGGTTTGCAAAATAATGTACTGAATTCACCGAATTGGAATAACTGTTGGCCATGGAATCGGGCAAATGTATTACACTGTCATTTACAAAACGAGTAAAACCAGTGCGCCCCAAAATATCGAGAATAATAGCAGAATCATTTTTGGTGCTGCGTTGCAAAACTTTTTTATTATCCTTTATTTCGGACATATACTTCCTATCCCTGAACTTAAATGAAATATTGCTTCTTTGGTATAGCTCACCTCCACTTACCGTAATTGACTGGTCTACAATGTTTTGCGAGGACAATGTGGTGGCTTCTTTTTCCTTGCAGGAAACAACGAAAAGAACAATAAGGGCTGTGATTAAGTTTTTCATGGGTGTAAATTTCAACATTAATCGTAAAAATCGGCTAATCTTTACAAAAATGAAAGCATTTAACTCTTTTGATTGAATTGCATATATTATTATTGTGCCTATTTTTGTACCACTTATGCAGAAAAGCGTTAACATAAAGAATAAGAAAGCTAGGTTTGACTTTGAAATTTTAGACACCTATACAGCAGGTATTGTATTGTCTGGAACAGAGATTAAATCTATTCGCGAAAGTAAAGCTTCCATCTCAGAAAGCTTCTGTGAGTTTAATAGCAATGGGGAGCTTTTTGTGATTAATATGCAAATTGATGAATACTCACATGGCAGTCACTACAACCACAGACCCAAAGCCGAACGTAAATTATTATTGAACAGAGGTGAGCTAAAGAAACTGGAAAAAGAAGTTAAAAATTCTGGCCTGACCATTGTTCCCTTAAAACTTTTTATAAACGACAGGGGGCTTGCCAAGATTAATATTGGTTTAGCACGCGGTAAAAAATTATATGACAAAAGGGAAACCATTAAAGACAGGGACAACAAAAAAAATCTGGACCGTATCAAAAAAAGCTTCAATAACTAAATTGATTAAGTTCATGGAATCGCAACTCATAAACATATGGAGACAATTCTTTATCGGACCGTTAGTGGAGAAAACCTAAACAAGGCATGCAAAAAATTACTTTTCCCTTACTCCTTCTAGCATCTATTTTTTTTTACAACGTTCATGCACAGGTTACAGGTATAGTGACCAATGTGGACAATGAACCGTTGTCTTTTGTTAATATTTATCTAGAAAATACCATAACTGGTACAACTACCAACGATAATGGTCTTTACCAACTTGAACTCTCGCAAACGGGAACTCACACCATCGTTTTTAAATATTTGGGATTCAAAACCCATAAACAAACTATTACCATAAATAAATTTCCGTTTACCTTGCATGTTTCCCTAAGGGAAGAAACTGTTTTGCTGTCCGAAGTGGAAGTAAATGTCTCATATAATCCTGCCAATAGAATTATTAGGGCTGCTATATCCAAGAGAAAGTCATACCTAAAAAAAATGGAGTCCTATACTGCAGAATTTTATTCCAAGGGATTGATAAAAATAAAAGATGCTCCTGAAAAGATATTGGGTCGAGAATTAGGCGATTTTGGCGGAGGATTGGATTCTACAAGATCCGGGATCATATATTTGTCAGAAACCATATCCAAAATAGCAAAGAACAAAAACGATTATAATGAAAAAATCATAGCATCTAAAGTTAGTGGAGATGATAACGGATTCAGTTTTAACAATGCCTCTGATGTCGACCTTTCTTACTACAACAATACGCTCGAATTTGGAAATACACTAATATCCCCTATAGCCGACAATGCATTTACCTATTACCGATATAAATTAATAGGTACGTTTTATGATGGGAACAAAAATCTAATCAATCAAGTTGCAGTCATCCCAAAAAGATCTAAAGACAAGGTCTTTACAGGAGACATCTATATTGTTGAACACGATTGGGCCATTTATGCAACAGATTTATCGGTAACAGGGGAACAAGCCCATATTTTAGCAGTAGATTCCTTGTTCATAAAACAAAGTTTCAATTATTCTGCAAATGATAAATTATGGCTAAAGGTTTTGCAAAGCTTTGATTTTCAGTTCAAAATTTTAGGTTTTAAGGGAGATGGTCGGTTCACAGCTGGTTACAAAAATTATAACATAACGCCAAATTTTTCCAAAAATGATTTTGGTAGTGAAGTATTGTCCTTTAAAAAAGAAGCGAATAAAAAAGATAGCCTATATTGGACTGGTAATCGACCTGTACCTCTGACACTTGAAGAAGTCAAGGATTACCAAGTGAAGGATAGTGTTGAAGTTATACGTAAGTCACAAAAATATTTAGATTCAATACATGCCGAAAACAACAGGGTCAAACTACGCTCTGTGCTATTTGGTTATTCACATGACAATACTTTTAAGGAAAAACACTTTCGTTTAGAAAGTCCTATTGCCAAAACCTCTTATAATACCGTTGAGGGATGGAGTATTGGGATTGGAATGGACTATGTGAAACAGAATAAAAAAAAGGGCTCCCAATTTAATATGGGCACTAAATTTACCTACGGTCTTTCAGATAATGTCTTGAGGCCTATAGGGGAAATATCTTACCGTTTTAATAATTTTTCCAGGCCCTATTTAAAACTTAGTGGCGGCAAGGAGCTGGTGCAATTTAATCCTTCAAACCCAGTACCAAAATTTACCAATAGCTTTAGAACGCTATTTTTTGAAAATAATTTTGGTAAATTTTATGACAAAACTTTCGCCAAAGTATTCTACTCGGATGAGATTATAAATGGGATTAATTTATCCTCTGATTTAGGTTACGAACAAAGAAATCCCGTCTATAATACCACCGATTATGTTATTGTAGGTAATGATGACGATCAATTCACCTCAAACAACCCATTGGATCCTCTTGATTTTATCAATGCAGGAATCGACAGACATAATATAATTAAATTTGAATTGAACGCAAGATTCCGATTTGGACAAAAATATTTGAATCACCCAGATGGGAAATTCAATATTTCCAGTAGCATATACCCGACATTATTTATGGGATATGAAAAAGGAATGGCTGCTAGTAATTCCAACTATAACTTTGATCAACTAAAAATTAGATTGACACAGCGATTTACCATCCGGGACAAAGGTAATTTTACCTATAACCTTAGAGCAGGGACTTTTTTAAATGAGAAGGCTATTTCTTTTGTGGATTATCAGCATTTTAATGGGAACAGAACCCATGTTACGCTAAGGGATTATTTGGATTCCTTTTACTTACTCCCCTATTATGAATTAAGTACTAACCAAGACTATTTTGAGGCACATATGGAGTATAACCTAAAAGGTTTTATTATGGGCAAGATTCCACTATTGAACAAATTAAATTCCAACTTGATCTTTGATGGCAAGCTTTTATCGACCAGCAATCACAGACCTTATTTTGAATTTAGTGTTGGTCTTGGTAATTTGGGATGGAAAACGTTTCGATTTTTGAGATTGGATTATGTGCGCAGTAGTTATAGAGGTTTAGTCGAAGACGGGATAAATATTGGTCTTCAGTTCTAACCCTTCCAATTTTAATTGGTCCGCACCTAATTCTTATCTTCTAAAAGTGGCACAAATTTAAATGAGCCAAATTCCTTCTTCTCAAACTCTTTGTCAGATTTCCGTGTAAAAAGGGTCATAACCTGCTCATCTATCCCTATAGGAATGACCAGCTTGCCTCCTATTTTAAGTTGTTCCATTAAAGGAGTTGGTACAAACGGGGCTCCTGCAGTAACAATAATCCCGTTAAAAGGAGCTTCTTCAGGTAGGCCCTTATAACCATCCCCAAATATGGTCTTTTTAGGCCTATATCCCATCTTTTCAAAAAAGATGTTTATTTTTTTGAATAGTTCCAATTGTCGTTCTATAGTATATACTTTGCCTTTTAAACATAATAAAACGGCAGTTTGGTACCCACTACCAGTACCAATTTCAAGAACTTTTTGGTTCGGTTTTAAGGCCAGGAGTTCTGTCTGGAACGCTACGGTATAGGGTTGTGAAATGGTCTGTTCGGCACCTATTGGAAATGCCTTGTCCTGATAGGCGTGGTCCTCAAAAGTACTGTCCAAAAATAAATGTCTGGGAATCGTACGTATAGCTTCCAACACCTTTTGATCCACGATACCCTTAGCCAATAAGGTATCAGCTAGTTTATTGCGCATTCCTCGGTGTTTTAAGGTGTCTTTCAAAGGTTTGGTTTTAGATTGCGAAGTTAGAAAATCTGTTGTTCTTATGCGAAAGGTTTTACAAGATAATGGGAACTGATGCAGCTATAATAAAAAGGAAATGAAACTTTTAAATTGTCTTAACCTGTTTCGCATAGTTTTACTCTTCCATAGTAGGCACCTCTTTAAAGCCTTAACGGCTTTATTATATGCTTTTTACTGTGAATTTAAAATCATAAACCCCGATTCTAAAAGCACTAAACAACTAACCTAAAAATTCCATTGAAGAGTCATTTCATATCCTTATTTTTGACAAAAACAATATTTATGCTCAAGGCTGGAGTCCTAGGAGCAGGACATCTTGGAAAAATTCATTTGCGCCTTCTCAACGAATCCCAAAAATATACATTGATCGGTTTTTATGATCCTGACGCCATTAACGGAAAAAAAGTTGAGGCCGAATTCGGTTATACTTATTTTGACAATATCAATAAGCTTATAGACGCAGTAGATGTTGTAGATATTGTAACTCCCACCCTTTCCCATTTTGATTGTGCCAAAAAATCCATGGAAAAAGGGAAACACGTTTTTATCGAAAAGCCAATCACCAATACTATTGAAGAGGCAGAAACCTTGTTGTTACTTGAAAAAAAATACCAGGTAAAAGGACAAGTAGGTCATGTTGAACGATTTAATCCGGCCTTTTCAGCCGTAAAGGATTCTATTAAGGACCCCATGTTTATAGAAACACATCGTTTGGCAGAATTTAATCCTAGAGGGACCGATGTTCCCGTTGTTCTGGATTTAATGATTCATGACATAGACGCTATTCTTAGCGTAGTGAATTCCAAAGTAAAACAAATAAATGCAAGTGGAGTATCTGTAATTAGCAAATCTCCCGATATTGCAAATGCCAGGATTGAATTTGAAAATGGATGTGTAGCAAACCTCACAGCAAGTAGAATCTCCTTAAAAAATATGCGGAAATCCCGATTCTTCCAGCGTGACGCCTATATTTCTGTTGATTTTCTGGAGAAAAAAGTAGAGGTAGTTAAAATGAAGGATGCTTCCGAAAATCCGGGTGATTTTGATATGATTTTGCAGAATGCTGAAGGAGAAAAAAAGCAAATTTACTTCGAAAATCCAGAGATAGCAGCCAATAACGCAATTATGGATGAATTAGATTCCTTTGCAGATGCAATTCATACCAATACTGTTCCAACAGTTTCTCTAAACCAGGGTGCCAAGGCACTGACGGTTGCATTACAAATAATTGAATCTTTTCAAAAATCATAGCAATGAACAAAATAGCAGTGGTCGGAGCTGGAACTATGGGAAATGGAATTGCCCATGTTTTCGCACAAAAAGGTTTTGAGGTAAATCTAATTGATATTTCCCAAGTGGCTTTGGATAAAGGACTCGCTAATATCTCCAAAAATTTGGACAGGATGATATCCAAAGAGATTATCACTGAGCATGATAAATCTGCTACTCTGAACAATATAACCACCCATACAACACTTAAGGAAGGAACAATAGAAATAGATTTAGTGGTGGAGGCAGCTACAGAAAATATAGATCTAAAACTGAATATTTTTAAGGAACTGGATGAGGTTTGTGACCACAATACCATTTTGGCGACAAATACCTCTTCAATTTCCATTACCCAAATTGCTGCAGTGACACAGCGACCTGAAAAGGTCATCGGGATGCACTTTATGAATCCTGTGCCCCTAATGAAATTGGTAGAAATAATAAGAGGTTATAACACCTCGAATGAGGTAACCCAAAGTATTATGGAATTGTCCAAAAAATTGGGCAAAACTCCTACGGAGGTAAAGGACTATCCCGGTTTTGTAGCCAACAGAATATTGATGCCAATGATTAATGAAGCTATCGAAACTCTGTACAACGGGGTCGCAGGTGTTGAAGAAATAGATACGGTGATGAAATTGGGAATGGCGCATCCAATGGGTCCGTTACAATTAGCTGATTTTATAGGGTTGGATGTTTGTCTATCCATTCTAAATGTAATGTACAATGGATTTAAGAATCCAAAGTATGCCCCTTGCCCCTTACTTGTAAACATGGTCATGGCCGGAAATCTGGGACTAAAGTCTGGTGAAGGGTTTTATGATTATTCGGAATCGAGAAAAGCCGAAAAGGTATCCTCTCAATTTAACTAGTCTTCACATGGCTACTATTAAACCATTTAAGGCTATTAGACCAACAAAAGATAAAGTGTCTTACGTTGCGTCCCGTTCCTATGAAAATTATTCAACAAAAGAACTTAATGCCATTCTAAGCTACAATCCCTTCTCTTTTTTGCACATAATCAACCCAGGGTTTAAATTCGACAAGAAAGTTTCTGGCCGGGCACGATTCAATTTGGTACATAACCGTTATTTGGAATTTCTGGAAGATAATATCTTGATGAAAGATGTCAAAGACAGTTTTTATATTTATAAGGTAGAAAAAAACAACTATAGTTGTTGCGGTTTTTTTTGCGCCACTAGTGTTGTCGATTACATAAACGACGTAATAAAAAAACATGAGTCCACCCTGCAACCACGGGAAGAACTATTTGCTGACTATCTTAAAACAGTGAAATTCAATGCAGAGCCTGTTCTAATGACCTATCCAGATAACGATTTGGTAGGGACAATCATTGAGAAGGAAACAAAAAAAGAGCCTGAATACCTTTTCACTACCACAGACAAAATAACCCATTATCTTTGGGCAGTTTCTGACGAAAAAACAGTGAATTCTCTACAAAAGGAATTCGAAAAAATCGATTCTCTTTATATTGCAGACGGACATCATCGAAGTGCCTCATCAAACTTATTGGCCGAAATTTCGAATAAAAACAATCCCCAGCATACCGGCAAAGAACCGTATAACTTTTTTATGAGTTATCTGATCCCTGAATCAGCAATCAAAATATATGAGTTCAATAGAATGGTAAAAGATCTCAATGGATTGACAAAAAAAGAGTTTTTAGTCCAATTGGATGAATCATTTAGAATTGAAAACAAAGGAGGCATACTCTACAAACCTTCCCGTAAGCATCATTTTAGCATGTATTTGGATGGGGAATTTTACTCGTTGTACTTAAGAAAAAAGGTGTATAAATTTACCGACGTTCTAAGTGAATTGGATACACAGATATTGTTCAAGACAGTATTGGAGCCTATTTTGGGGATTAAGGATTTACGAAACGACAAAAGAATAAAATATGGGCATGGCAAGTATAATGTCATAAAACTGAAGGATGAAATAGATAATGGAAAGTTCACCGTTGGATTTAGTTTAGTACCCATTACCATAGGAGAAATTAAGGGCATTGCCGATGCGGGACTGATAATGCCTCCTAAAAGTACCTATATTGAGCCCAAATTAAGAAGCGGTTTAACGATTTATGAGTTATGACCCAACACCTTAATTAATGCATTTTATGTATATTGAATTAAGGGACATGTACAATTTGTGACGAAAGTAAATTTGGATTTGATCTTTAACTCCTAAATTTTAAAAAATTTTCAAAAGGAATCTTTAAACTTGAACCGAAATAACCATTAATTCGAAAACAGAGTAATTCGCAGCGTAGCAATGTCCATAAAAAATAATCTAAATTCCATAATAAAAACACTCCCACCACAGGTAACACTTGTGGCCGTTTCCAAAACGAAACCTATCACCGATTTGCAGCAGGCATATGATGCCGGGCACCGAGTATTCGGTGAGAATAAAATCCAGGAAATGACCCAAAAATGGGAAGTATTACCTAAAGATATCCAATGGCATATGATTGGCCATGTGCAGCGAAATAAGGTTAAATACATGGCTGAATTTGTTTCGTTGATCCATGGAGTGGATAGTTTAAAGCTCTTAAAGGAAATTGACAAGCAAGCAAAGAAATATAATAAAACTATTGATTGCTTACTACAGATGCATATTGCAGAGGAAGAGACCAAATTTGGTCTGGATGAAAACGAACTCCATGAGATTATGAATTCCCAGGAGCTTCAGGAATTAAAAAATATCAGGATAATTGGTCTTATGGGAATGGCAACGTTTACAGAAGATAAAAATCAATTACACAAGGAATTCCACTATTTAAAATCTTTATTTGAAACCATGAAAACATCGCTTTCAGAAGTAACGGTACTATCTATGGGAATGAGTGGGGATTATGAGATTGCAATGGAAGAAGTGAGTACCATGGTCCGAATTGGAAGTAGTATCTTTGGTGCAAGAAATACCCATTAAACAAAATTTGTGTAGAAGTTTAATGCCATTCATAAATTTGATGGCCAGAAGGTGGTTGATACCTTTATCAGCTTAGTAAATCCAGAAAAGGAAATCCAGCCTTTTGTTGTGAATCTCACGGGAATCAACAATAAAATGTTACGTACAGCTCCAAAATTCCATGAGGTGGCAAAGCGTATTGTCGAGATTACCCAAGACACGGTAGTAGTAGCACATAATGCACAATTTGATTATAGAATACTTCGGACAGAGTTTAGAAGATTGGGGTTTAATTATGAACGAAAGACCCTATGCA
>CAXMOE010000076.1:0-12079 GCA_964194835.1 uncultured Flavobacteriaceae bacterium
TACTGCAGGTAAAACCGCCAACAATGCCAAAAATACGGATCCTGGCAAAGTTATTAAGGACATTATCTTATCTAGAAAATCGCCTGTTTCCTTACCTGGTCTTATCCCTGGAATGAAACCACCACTTCTTTTTAAATCGTCAGCCATCTTATTGGTCGGTACTGTAATCGCCGTATAGAAGTACGTAAATATGATGATCAATAAAGCAAACAGAATATTATATGCCAATCCAAAGATATCCTGAAACTGAACTTCCATCCACTGGCCTACAGCCGTATTGTTGAATGTTTTTCCCAATAGTCCCGGAGCAAACATAATAGCCTGTGCAAATATAATAGGCATTACTCCAGAAGCATTCAACTTTAAAGGGATATATTGTCTAGATCCCATGATATTTTTTTCATAACCCCCAGAGGCACTTCTTCTAGCATATTGTACCGGTATTTGTCGTGTTGCCATTACCAAAAGTACACTTGCCAGTATCACAAGGAACCAAATAATAACTTCAACCAGAATAAACATAAGTCCACCATTATTACTGGTAGTCCGGGATATAAATTCCTGAACAAATGATTGGGGCAAGGAAGCAATAATACCTATCATGATCAATAATGATATACCATTTCCAATCCCTTTATCAGTAATCTTCTCCCCTAACCACATGGCAAAGACACAACCTGTTACCAATATAATAACAGAAGGTGCTATAAAATCCAATCCTTTACCTAAGACAAAGGCACTATCCGGAACTCCCAATGCTCCTAAACTATACAAATATGCAGGTGCCTGCACAATACAGATACCAATTGTTAACCATCTGGTAATCTGATTGATCGTTTTTCTTCCACTTTCACCCTCTTTCTGCAATTTCTGCAGGTAAGGAATAGCAATCCCCATCAACTGAACAACAATTGAAGCCGAAATATAAGGCATTATCCCTAAGGCAAATACAGAGGCATTTGCAAAAGCTCCTCCTGTAAATGCATTTAGAAGACCCAAAATACCGCTATCCGTACTAGAAGACAATCCTCCCAATTGAGCGGTATCGATACCTGGCAGTACAATTTGAGCACCAAAACGATATACCAAGAGCAAACCAAGGGTAATAATGATCCTACTCCTAAGTTCATCGATCTTCCAAATATTTGATAATGTCTCGAAAAATTTCTTCATAGTCGGTTATGCTTATAAATTTATTGCTTCTCCACCAGCAGCTTCTATTGCCGCTTTGGCTGTTGCAGTAAATTTATGTACAGAAACTTTAAGAGAGGCTTTTAACTCACCACCTCCAAGAATTTTTACTAAATCATTTTTGCGGGCCATTCCCTGTTCTACAAGTGTATCAAAAGTAACAGTATCCTTAACCGCTCCTTTATCTACCAATTCCTGTAGTCTATTAAGGTTGATCCCAGTGTATTCCTTTCTATTGATGTTGGTAAAACCAAATTTTGGCACACGTCTTTGCAAAGGCATTTGACCACCTTCAAAACCAATCTTTTTAGAGTAACCAGATCTGGACTTCGCCCCTTTATGACCTCTTGTGGCAGTACCTCCTTTACCGGTACCTTGCCCTCTTCCAATTACTTTTCCGCTTTTATGTACGGAACCTTCTGCTGATTTTAAATTACTTAAATTCATTACGCTAATATATTATATTAAGCTTCCTCAGTAGAAACTAAGTGTTTAACTTTATTTATCATGCCAAGAATATTTGGTGTGGTATCATGTTCTACCACATGACCAATCTTACGCAATCCAAGAGCCTCCAACGTCCTTTTTTGATTTTGGGTTCTATTGATACCGCTCCTTACCTGTTTTACTTTTATCTTTCCCATAATATTCTTGATTATCCTTTAAAAACTTTTTCTAAAGAAACTCCTCTTTGATCTGCTACTGTTCTAGCATCCCTCATCTGCAAAAGTGCATCAAAGGTAGCCTTAACAACATTGTGTGGATTAGAAGAGCCTTGGGATTTTGAAAGTACGTCATGTACCCCAACTGCTTCCAATACTGCTCTTACCGCGCCACCTGCAATTACTCCTGTACCATGTGATGCTGGTTGAACATATACACGTGCCCCACCAAATTTTCCTTTTTGTTCATGTGGCAATGTTCCTTTGATCAAAGGAATCCTAACAAGGTTCTTTTTTGCATCCTCGATTCCCTTGGCAATGGCTGTTGCCACCTCTTTGGATTTCCCCAAACCATGTCCAACTACTCCATTTTCGTCACCCACAACAACAATTGCGGAGAATCCAAAAGCTCTACCTCCTTTTGTGACCTTGGTAACTCTTTGCACACCCACCAAGCGGTCTTTTAATTCTAAACCTCCTGGTTTAACAGTTTCTGCGTTTTTGTATTTCTGGTACATAATATTTTAGAATTTAAGTCCTGCTTCCCTAGCGCCTTCGGCCAATGATTTTATCCTTCCATGGTATAAGCAGCCGCCTCTATCAAAAGCAACAACTTCTACACCTACTTTTTGTGCTTTTTCTGCAATTGCCTTACCTATAAGGTTGGCAATTTCAACCTTTGTACCTTTTGCAGCACTAAATGCCTTGTCCCTTGATGAAGCTGTAGCCAAAGTAACCCCTTTGCTATCATCTATAAGTTGTGCATAAATTTCTTTATTACTCCTAAAAACGGATAATCTTGGCTTAGTACCGGTTCCAAAGGAAACCTTTCTAATTCTTCTTCTGATCCGTTGTCTTCTTTCAGTCTTTGATAACCTCATAATGCTAACTATTAAGCTGATTTACCTGCTTTTCTTCTTATTTGTTCACCCACAAACTTGATGCCTTTTCCTTTATAAGGTTCAGGTTTACGGAAAGACCTTATTTTGGCTGCAATCTGTCCAACCAATTGTTTGTCGTGTGATGTAAGTATAATGATTGGATTTTTTCCTTTATCCGACTTGGTCTCCACTTTTACTTCGGGGGCCAAATTCAAAACGATATTGTGGGAAAAACCTAGTGCCAACTCCAATTTTTGGCCTTGATTACTTGCTCGGTATCCAACACCTACCAACTCCAATTCTTTGATCCAACCTTTGGAAACTCCTGCTATCATATTGGAAATCAAAGACCTGTAAAGACCATGTTTAGCCTTATGCTCCTTGGAATCCGATGGCCTTGTCACCCAAACTTGTCCGTCTTCAACTTTTATGGAAACCCCATCAAATTCTTGATTAAGCTCTCCTAATTTACCTTTAACGGAAATTAAGTTCTCTTGAACCTCAACGGTTACTCCTTCTACAATTGCTATTGGATTATTACCTATTCTAGACATTATTCTATCTCTTTATAGTATTAATAAACGTAACACAAAACTTCACCACCCACATTTTCCTGTTTGGCCTGCTTACTGGTCATTACCCCATGGGAAGTTGAAATTATTGCAACTCCCAATCCGTTTAGTACCCGTGGAAGGTCATCGGAACCTGTATACTTACGTAGTCCAGGTGTACTGATGCGTTGTATTTTTTTAATTACAGGTTCTTTAGTTACCTTATTGTATTTTAAGGCAATTTTAATTGTTCCCTGTACTTTATCTTCCTCAAATTTATAACTCAAAATATATCCTTGATCAAACAATATTTTGGTTATTTCCTTCTTAACATTGGAAGCAGGTATTTCTACTACCCTGTGACCCGCACTACTTGCGTTTCTAACTCTTGTCAAATAATCTGCTATAGTATCTGTATACATCTTCTTACCTTTTAAAGTATTACCAACTTGCTTTTCTAACCCCAGGAATCAATCCTTTGTTGGCCATTTCCCTGAACATTACCCTCGAAACACCAAATGTTCTCATATATCCCTTAGGCCTTCCAGTTAATTTGCATCTATTGTGCATTCGAACAGGAGAAGCATTTTTAGGTAATTTCTGTAATGCCTCGTAATCACCAGCTTCTTTCAAAGCTTTCCTTTTTTCGGCGTACTTAGCAACAGTTTTTGCTCTCTTGACTTCGCGAGCCTTCATTGATTCTTTAGCCATACTAATTCTTTTTAAAAGGTAGTCCCAATTCGGTTAATAATGATTTTGCTTCCTTGTCGGTATTAGCGGAGGTCACAAATGTAATATCCATACCATTGATTCTATTAATCTTATCAATGTTTATTTCAGGAAAAATTATTTGTTCGGTAACTCCTAAGTTGTAATTTCCCCTTCCATCAAATCCGGTTGCCTTGATACCTTGAAAATCCCTTACTCGCGGTAATGCCGAAGTTACAAGTCGATCCAAAAACTCATACATGTTTTCACCACGCAAAGTAACTTTGACACCAATTGGCATCCCTTTACGCAACTTGAAAGCTGCAACATCTTTTTTGGACATAGTCGACACAGCTTTTTGACCGGTAATATTGGTCAGCTCATCTAAGGCGTAATCAATCAGTTTCTTATCCGCAACTGCCGCACCAACACCCCTGCTCACAACTATTTTTTCCAATTTGGGAACTTGCATTACGTTTTTGTAACCAAATTCCTCTTGAAGCGCCTTAATGATGCGCTCTCCATACTCTTTTTTTAATCTTGAAACGTAAGCCATAACTAAATTACTTCATTAGATTTCTTGGAAAATCTTACTTTCTTGCCATCCCTAACTTCATATCCAACCCTTGTGGTCTCATCAGACTTGGAATCTATCAATCCCAAATTGGATATATGAATGGCAGCTTCTTTTTTAACGATTCCTCCTTGAGGATTCTTGGCACTTGGTTTCTCATGTTTAGACACCATATTTGCCCCCTCAACAATCGCTTTGTTCTTTTCACGGTCAACGCTCATAACCTTTCCTTGAACACCTTTATGGTCTCCAGAATTGATTCTTACGATATCCCCTACTTTTATTTTAAGTTTCATCATTTTACTTTATATATTAAAGCACTTCTGGAGCCAATGATACAATCTTCATGAATTGCTTGTCACGAAGCTCTCTGGCAACTGGGCCAAAAACACGTGTCCCCCTCATTTCTCCTGTTGGATTTAAAAGCACACAAGCATTATCATCAAATCGAATATATGATCCGTCCGGTCTTCTTACTTCTTTCTTGGTTCGAACAACAACCGCTGTAGAAACAGCTCCTTGTTTTATTCCCCCATTTGGAGCGGCTTCTTTGACAGTAACCACTATCTTATCACCTACAGAAGCATATCTTCTCTTTGTTCCACCAAGTACTCGTATGGTCAACACTTCCTTTGCTCCGGTATTATCGGCTACTTTTAGTCTAGATTCTTGCTGTAACATAATTATTTAGCTCTTTCAATGATTTCAACTAATCTCCAACACTTGGTTTTACTCAATGGACGGGTCTCCATTATCTTTACTGTATCTCCAAGGTTGCAATCGTTCGTTTCATCGTGTGCAACATATTTCTTTGTCTTTAACACGAATTTACCGTACATAGGGTGCTTTACTCGCTTAACTTCTGAAACCACAATCGATTTCTCCATTTTGCTACTTGTAACAACACCAACTCTTTCTTTTCTTAAGTTTCTTTTTTCCATAAGGCAGCACCAATTATTGTAATTCCCTCTTTGTTAATTCAGTTGCCAATCTTGCCACTGTCCTTCTCACTTTTCTTATTTGAAGTGGATTCTCCAAGGGTGTTACAGAATGAGCTATTTTTAAATCTGCATGTTGTTTTTTGAATTCAGCGAACTTTGCTTTTAATTCTTCAACTGATAATTCCTTTATTTCTGATTGTTTCATGATTCCTTACAATTAAAAATTACGCTGAATAGTCCCTAGCAACAATGAACTTTGTTTTAACAGGCAGCTTTTGTGCAGCAAGCCTTAAGGCTTCCTTGGCAATATCCATTGGCACCCCAGCCACTTCAAACATAATTCTTCCAGGTAATACGACCGCCACAAAATATTCTGGCGCACCTTTACCTTTACCCATACGTACTTCCAAAGGTTTCTTTGTTATAGGTTTGTCCGGGAATATTTTGATCCATAGTTGCCCCTCCCTTTTCATATATCTTGTTGCTGCAATACGTGCAGCTTCAATTTGACGGGAAGTTATGAAACATGATTCCAAGGACTTAATACCAAACATACCATTGGAAAGCTGATTTCCTCTTCCGGAATTCCCTTTCATACGGCCCTTCTGCGCTTTGCGAAACTTGGTTCTTTTTGGCTGTAACATTTTTTTTTACTTCTTTAAAAATTACTTTCTACGACGTGGTTTTTTTCCCCCATCTTGTTTACCACCTTTACCTTGGCCTGTGGTCATGCCCACCAAAGGAGACAATTCCCTTTTTCCATAAACCTCGCCTTTCATGATCCACACTTTAATACCCAATTTTCCATATGTGGTTTGTGCCTCATGTAATGCATAGTCTATATCTGCCCTAAAAGTCGATAAAGGAATCCTTCCATCCTTATAGGATTCGGAACGAGCCATCTCAGCTCCGTTCAAACGTCCTGAAATTTGGATTTTTATTCCCTCTGCATTCATTCTCATTGCAGCGGCAATTGCCATTTTAATGGCTCTTCTAAAAGAGATTCTATTTTCAATTTGACGTGCTATACTTGCCGCAACAAGATTAGCATCTACTTCAGGTCTTTTAATCTCATAGATATTTATCTGAACCTCTTTGTCGGTGATTTTTTTAAGCTCTTCTTTTAGCTTATCCACTTCCTGTCCACCTTTACCTATTATGATACCAGGTCTAGCCGTGGTAATGGTAACTGTGATAAGTTTAAGGGTACGTTCAATAATTACCCTAGACACACTGGCTTTTATCAAACGAGCATGTATATATTTTCTTATCTTATCATCTTCGGCAAGTTTATCGCCATAGTCGTTTCCACCATACCAGTTAGACTCCCATCCCCTGATAATTCCTAGACGATTCCCTATTGGATTTGTTTTCTGTCCCATACTAAATGCTAGAGATTTCTGCGTTATTCTTAGACCCTACAACCATGGTTACATGATTGGAACGTTTTCTTATTCTATGCGCTCTTCCTTGTGGAGCTGGTCTTAATCTTTTTAACATGCTACCTGAATCAACACGTATTTCTTTGATATAAAGATCAGCTTCTTCAATATTTGCATCTTCATTTTTAGCTTGCCAATTGGCTAAGGCAGACAGCAACAACTTTTCCAATCTGCGTGAAGCTTCTTTTTGGCTAAATTTTAAAATAGCAAGTGCTTTTTCTACCTGAACCCCTCTAACCAAATCAGCAACAAGTCGCATTTTTCTTGGTGAAGTAGGACAATTGTTCAATTTTGCAAAAGCAATTTCCTTTTTTTCAGCCTTTATTCTTTCGGCCATTTGTCTTTTTCGAACTCCCATAGCTTACTTTTTTCCTTTATTTTTCGCTCCCGCATGACCCCTAAACGATCTAGTTGGAGAAAATTCTCCTAACTTATGCCCTACCATGTTTTCTGTAACATACACAGGAACAAATTGTCTGCCATTATGAACTGCTATGGTCTGACCAACAAAATCCGGTGTTATCATAGATGCTCTTGACCAAGTCTTTATCACAGATTTCTTTGTGGATTCAACATTTTGTTGGATTTTTTTCTCCAAACTATGATGAACGTAAGGTCCTTTCTTTAGTGAACGTGCCATTTCTATCTACTTTTTATTTCTTTCTACGTTCTAATATATACTTGTTGGTGTCTTTGGTCTTTGAACGAGTCCTAAACCCTTTGGCCGGAATTCCGTTTTTAGACCTTGGATGACCACCTGAAGCTCTACCTTCACCACCTCCCATTGGGTGATCAACAGGGTTCATTGCTACAGGTCTTGTTCTTGGTCTTCTACCTAACCACCTACTTCTACCTGCTTTACCAGATACCAATAATTGATGATCGGAATTGGACACAGCTCCTATAGTTGCCAAACAATTGGATAGAATCAATCTTGTTTCCCCTGATGGCAACTTAATAGTAACAAACTTCCCTTCTTTTGCCATTAACTGTGCAAATGTACCAGCACTTCTCGCCATAACCGCTCCCTGTCCAGGTCGCAATTCAATACAAGAGATTATAGTACCTAAGGGTATATCAACCAAAGCAAGTGCATTCCCAATTTCTGGTGCCGCATTTTTCCCGGAGGAAACTTCTTGCCCTACCTTCAGTCCATTTGGGGCCACGATATATCTTTTTTCTCCATCGGTATATTCTACCAATGCAATAAAAGCGGTTCTGTTTGGATCGTATTGTATAGATTTTACGGTTGCAGCAACATCTTGCTTGTCCCTTTTAAAATCAATGACACGATACCTTCTTTTGTGACCACCACCTCTATGGGGTATGGTCATTTTTCCTTGACTGTTTCTACCTCCCGACTTTTTTAACGGAGCAAGCAAGCTTTTCTCCGGCTTATCAGTAGTAATGGCGTCAAATCCGTTTACTACTCTAAAACGCTGTCCAGGAGTGATTGGTTTTAATTTTCTAACTGACATTTCTTGTCTTTATAGATTACTGTAAAAATCAATAATATCCCCTTCAGTTACATCTACAATCGCTTTCTTGAAAGCATTTGTCTTACCGTGCTGTACGCCGGTTTTTGTGTAACGTGATTTTCTCGAGGGACCATAATTCATGGTACGTACTTTTTCGACAGATACCCCATAAGTAGCTTCAACAGCTTCTTTGATCTGAATCTTGTTTGCCTTAGGATCAACAATGAAGCCATAACGATTATAAAGCTCGCTATCTGCAGTCATTTTTTCCGTAATAATTGGCTTTATCAACACACTCATGGTTTACCTATTTATTTAAGTTTGATTCAATCCCTTCCAAGGAACCTTCCAAAAGCACAATGCTAGCTGCGTTAAGTATCTTGTAAGTACTTAATTCTGAGTTAGTTATGACCTCAGAACGCTCCAAATTGCGAGACGACAAATATACGCTATTATTTGAATCTCCCAACACAAATAAAGATTTTTTGTTTTCTAGTCCCAAAGACTTCAAAACTTGAATAAAATCTTTCGTTTTTGGAGCTTCAAAATTGAAGTCCTCAACTACTAAAATTGCATTTTCTTTTGATTTGATACTCAAAGCAGATTTTCTGGCAAGACGCTTAACATTCTTGTTCAGTTTTTGCTTATAATCTCGTGGTCTAGGTCCAAAAATTCGACCCCCTCCACGGAATATCGGAGATTTGATACTACCTGCACGTGCAGTACCTGTTCCCTTCTGTTTTTTTATCTTTCTTGTACTACCAACTATTTCAGCTCTCTCCTTAGTCTTATGCGTTCCTTGTCTTTGATGTGCCAAATATTGTTTCACATCCAAGTAAACAGCATGATTGTTAGGCTCTATTGCAAATACAGCGTCAGAAAGGTCTACCTTTCTACCTGTTTCTTTTCCTTTAATATCTAAAACTGCTACCTTCATTACTTCTGAATAGTTACGTAAGCGTTTTTATGACCAGGGACAGCACCTTTTACAACTAAAAGGTTCTTCTCTGGAACTATTTTTAAAACTTTAAGGTTTTGAACGGTCACTCTAGAACCTCCCATTCTACCAGCCATTTTCATTCCCTTGAAAACCCTGGCAGGATATGAAGCAGCACCAATAGAACCTGGAGCTCTTAACCTGTTGTGCTGACCATGGGTTGCTTGACCTACACCAGCAAAACCGTGTCTCTTTACAACTCCCTGAAAACCTTTCCCCTTAGATGTACCTGCTACATCTACAAATTCTCCTTCTACAAATAGATCTACACCAACTGTATCACCTAATTTGTACTCACCTTCAAAATCTTGGAATTCAACGACTTTTTTCTTGGGAGAAGCACCTGCTTTTGTAAAATGACCTGATTCGGCCTTATTTGCACGCTTTTCTGCCTTGTCATCGAAACCTAGCTGAAGGGCACTGTACCCGTCTACCTCTTCGGTTCTGACTTGGGTAACTACGCATGGTCCAGCTTCGATTACAGTACATGGAATATTCTTTCCACTTTCATCGAAAATGCTGGTCATACCTACTTTTTTTCCTATTAACCCAGACATATTTATATTTAATTAATTATTAATTTACTCTTTAATCCTGCTAATTTTTTAGCAAAAAAACAGGGTCAAAAATAATTCAACCCTGAATTTATTTTTTACCATTTTTCCTTTGCGAAACGCTCCGGACATGTCCTCCACCTCATTTAAAAGGCAGAATCAACCTTATACTTTAATCTCTACCTCAACTCCACTTGGAAGTTCCAACTTCATAAGTGCATCAATAGTTTTAGATGAGGAACTGTAAATATCCAACAGTCTTTTATAAGAACTTAACTGAAACTGTTCCCTTGATTTTTTATTTACGTGCGGTGAACGCAAAACTGTAAATATTTTTTTATGTGTCGGCAAAGGAATTGGTCCTGTAACCACAGCACCGGTAGTCTTTACCGTCTTAACAATCTTCTCAGCGGACTTATCCACCAAATTATGATCGTATGATTTTAATTTTATCCTGATTTTCTGACTCATCTTCCTAAAATTTAAGCGGTTACACCTTTAGCTATCTTAATTACCTCTTCTGCAATACCTGAAGGAGTTTCTGCATAATGTGAAAACTCCATTGTTGATGTTGCCCTACCTGAAGACAAAGTCCTTAATGAGGTGACATATCCAAACATTTCTGAAAGAGGTACCTCAGCTTTGACTACTTTGGAACCGGCTCTATCACCCATATCACTTATGGTTCCTCTTCTACGATTTAAATCTCCTACAATATCACCCATATTTTCTTCAGGAGTAAGCACTTCCATCTTCATAATTGGCTCCATGATTACAGCACCCGCAGCCTTACCTGCAGATTTGTACCCTAATTTGGCTGCCAATTCAAAAGAAAGTGCATCGGAATCCACCGCATGGAACGAACCATCCTTTAGAACAACCTTCATACGATCCATTTCATAACCGGCCAAAGGTCCATTTTTCATTGCAGCCTTAAATCCTTTCTCCACAGATGGTATAAATTCCCTTGGAATTCGACCCCCTTTTATTTGATCAACAAACTGCAACCCTGTTCCCACAAAGTCCTCATCAGCAGGTCCCATTTCAAACACAATATCACCAAATTTACCACGACCACCAGATTGTTTCTTGTAAGTCTCCCTATGAGCGGCCACTTTGGTTAAAGCTTCTTTGTATTCAACTTGAGGTTCACCTTGATTAACTTCAACTTTAAATTCTCGTCTTAAACGATCAACAATAATATCTAAGTGAAGCTCACCCATTCCAGAAATAATTGTCTGCCCAGAAGCTTCATCGGTCTTAACCTGGAAAGTAGGATCTTCTTCGGCCAATTTAGCCAAAGCCATACCCAATTTGTCAACATCAACCTTAGTTTTTGGCTCCACTGCAATACCAATTACAGGATCAGGAAAATCCATGCTTTCCAATACAATAGGATGCTTTTCAGCAGACATTGTATCTCCTGTCTTAATGTCCTTAAACCCAACAGCAGCACCTATATCTCCAGCTTCTATGAAATCAATAGCATTTTGCTTATTGGAATGCATCTGATAAATACGGGAAATACGTTCTTTTTTACCTGAACGATTGTTCAATATATATGATCCTGCATCCAAACGACCAGAATAAACTCTAAAGAAAGCCAAACGACCTACAAATGGATCGGTAGCAATTTTAAAAGCTAAAGCAGCGAATGGTTCTTTTACATCTGGTTTACGGGAAATTTCTGCTCCAGTATCAGGATTTGTACCTATAACAGCCTCTTTGTCTATTGGAGAAGGTAGATATCTACAAACTGCATCCAATAAAAACTGAACTCCTTTATTTTTAAATGAAGAACCACAGATCATAGGAATTATAGCCCTATCCATTACGGCGGCCCTTAATGCAGCGTGAACTTCTTCTTCGGTAATAGAATCCTCATCCTCGAAGAACTTCTCCATCAAACCTTCATCATATTCCGCTACGGCCTCTATTAATGCGGCCCTGTATTCTTTAACTTCATCTGCCATTTCCGCAGGAATGCCCACAACATCAAAAGTTGATCCATAATTATCCTCGTGCCAAACAATAGCCCTGTTCTTGGCTAAATCTACCACTCCTTTAAAATCGTTTTCTTCACCGATAGGCAATACAATA
>CAXMOE010000077.1:0-355 GCA_964194835.1 uncultured Flavobacteriaceae bacterium
GATTGCAAAACGAGACTGCTTCGGATAAGGAAAGAAAAGCAAAAATGAATACAGTTAACCCAAAATATGTGCTAAGAAATTATATGGCACAATTGGCAATAGATGCTGCGGATAATGGGGACCATACGGTGTTAAATGAACTTTTTGATTTATTAAAGTTTCCCTATGATGAACAAACACAATTTCAAAAGTGGTTTGCCAAACGTCCGGAATGGGCAAGGCATAAAGTGGGTTGTTCCATGTTATCATGTAGTTCATAATTTTTAACATTCAATGATGGTATCCGATAAAATTAAGATGTTGCAAAATGGGTATTCCGAGGTATTTTATCGGAGTAAAAAGTATGGGGTAACCA
>CAXMOE010000077.1:365-3390 GCA_964194835.1 uncultured Flavobacteriaceae bacterium
ATTTTATATCTTTTAATGTTTATACAACTACCAAGGCAGAAAATTTAAAACCTTGTGAAATGCCACAGCAAAAAGTAATGGATTTTTTGGACAATTACAAAATGGTTAAATAAGAAATATAATTTGCAAAACTTAAGAATTTATAAAATAGAATATTATGGATAAATTGGCTTTAAAACTAGAGATTATTAAAAATCAAAATGAGCAGTTAAAAACATTGGAAGATGACTATGCAAACTATCAGGAGAGCTCAAAACTGAATCTGGACGACAATTTGGACACAGATGATCTATCACATAGGACACAAGCACAAGAGTATACTCAAGTTCTTGATAAACAAATACATCAGCTTAGTGACGATCTAAAGAAAATAACAAATACTTCTTTTGATAAAAAAAATATCATTACATCAGGAGCGGTGGCAAAGGTCAATGGGCAATATTATATAATTGGCATTCCAGCATGTAGGTTTGATTTTGATGGAGCAAATTATATTGCGATGTCCCCGGAAGCACCCTTATATAAGGCAATGATGGGTAAAACAGAAAATGAATCCTTTATCTTTAATGATACTACTTTTTTGGTAGAAGTTGTATACTAAGAATAGGGGATAGTTCTAACAATAAATTTACAACAACATATCAATGGATAAAATTGGATTAGGTGGAGGCTGTCATTGGTGTACCGAGGCAATTTTTCTATCGCTTAAAGGTGTTAGCAAGGTAGAACAGGGGTTTATTGCATCTGTCGGGAAGGAAAGCGACTTTTCTGAGGCTGTGATTGTGCATTTTGACGTGACGGCTATACCATTACAAACTTTGGTGGAAGTACATCTGCATACGCACAAGAGTACCTCCAACCATTCTATGCGCACAAAATACCGTTCGGCGGTGTATACTTATTCGGAAGACCAAAAAGAAGAGGCTAAACAGATTATAGCCAATCTGCAGGCAGATTTTAAAGATATGTTGATTACGAAGGTATATCCGTTCAATAATTTTAGGCATTCTGAGGCCAGTTTTGCCAATTATTACTACAAGAATACGGACAAACCTTTTTGTGAAACCTATATAAATCCTAAATTGCAATTGTTAATGGCAGAATTTCCCAAGGAAGTCAATGCTAATAAAATTGAACATTTAAAATAGAGCATCACTCTCTTTACAAACAGAAATAATTTAAGGCAAATGCTGGTAGAAAACATTAAGAAATACTTTAAGAACAAGAAAGAAAATAAGAATATAGGTAGTGCTCCAGAAGGTGTTTGCCCAAATTGTTGGGGAAAACAGGAATGGGACGGTCATTTTTATGAAATGATGAAAGCCAAAAACGTTACTCCCGAATCTGATACCTATAACAGTTTTATTAAAGAAGTGGTTACAAAGCATATAAACGGTATTACCCTACACGAGGATACCTATACTTGCACTACTTGCAACCTTCAAAATAAAGAGTAATTAATTGGATAATTTGAATACCACAACCATTGGATTGGGCCTGGCAGCCTTGGGGCGCCCTGAATATATTAATATTAGGGATGGAAAAGATATCGATAAATCTGAAACAGCTTTTAAGGAAAAAGCATTTCAGGTTCTCGATTTTGCCTATGAAAACGGTGTCCATCATTTCGATACGGCACCTTCTTACGGGAAAGGCGAGCAATTTCTATCTGAATGGATCAACAAAAAGCAACCACAAGGTGCCCTATATTCAACAAAATGGGGGTATACCTATGTAGCCAATTGGGATTTAGGCTTCGATGGCCCACAGGAAATTAAGGAACATTCCCTTGCAAAACTTAACGAACAATGGGCAGTATCAAAAAAGGCATTACCCAATTTAAAAATACACCAGATCCATTCAGCAACCCTGGATAGTAGGGTACTAGAAAATGAAGCGGTGTTGCAACGTTTATTACGGTTAAAGCAGGAACATAATATTCAAATAGGGATTACTACCAGTGGTATTCATCAAGCGGAGACCCTACAGAAAGCAAAGGAGATCCAGTTTAACAGGGAGCCCTTGTTCACTTCTTTCCAGGTTACATACAATATATTGGAACAGGCCGCTTTATCTACTTTAATACGATTACGGGAAGAGGGCAATACCATTATTGTGAAAGAGGCTTTGGCCAATGGGAGGGTATTTGCGAATAATGCTTATCCAAAATACCAAGGTTTGTATCAAAAACTGCAAAAATTAGCCACTAAATATCAGGTAGGCGTGGATGCCATTGCGTTGCGTTTTTGTATGGATAGTCTACAGCCGACTATGGTATTGAGCGGTGCGGCGAATTCTCATCAACTTCAAGAAAACTTGAAGGCCCATTCTTTTTCATTGACCCCAACAGAAATTGCCAATTTGTCCGAAGAAAAAGTTCCTGCCAATGATTATTGGAATGAAAGAAAACAAATGCAATGGAATTAAAACCTGTGCTAATTGTTATGAGTCCTGATGACTCACAAAAACAGTAAAGGGCAGTAGGTATAGCGTACTGCCCTTTTTACTTTTATGTTGCCAGATTTAAGTCAACCTGTCGTTGACTCCAACATAAGTCGGAAACCGAATACGGGAAAATCCTCTTGCTTAAAATCGAGATCGGCCGATCTTTTAAACCCCATTCTCTCATACATGCCCCAGGCTAGTTGCATTGCTTTGGTAGTATGTAAGACCACCTGAGCCTGTTTCTTCTCACGAGCTAACCCTATACATGCCTGTGTCAAGGCCTTTCCAACACCCATTCCCCTAGCATCGGGACCTACTGCCAACAATCGTATTCCTGAGGCGTTGGCAACCTGTGTTGCCGTGCCCCCAGAACCGTAGTGTTTCATGTCCCCAAAATAGACCACTCCTCCCAAAAGTTCGTTGCTTGGGTTTGTTGCGACCAGTAGTTTTGTTTCCGATTCTTTGGTGAGTTGACCTATATTGGCCAGTAATTCATAATACCCCGGTTGCTCTTCCATGTTTGGAAAGCCGTCTAGTTGTGAATATACAGTCACCATAAGTTGCCCAACCTCCATAAATT
>CAXMOE010000077.1:3400-12013 GCA_964194835.1 uncultured Flavobacteriaceae bacterium
TCGGTTTTGACTACCATGATTATATGAATTCTCTAAGTTATCTAATTTAAGAACATTGATTTATGTTCCTGAATATAGTCTTTAAAAGAACGTGGTTCATGACCAGTAATATCCTTAACTACGCTGGATGTAGAATTAAACTTTCCAGCAGCTATGTCATTACTGAATTCCCTTAAATGTTTTGCAAGGAAACCATTGACTGTAGGCAGATCCTTTACGGCATCTATCCACATATCAACCGGAATTGGTACAAACTCAACCTCTTGTTGCAAGATATTACTTATTTCGCCTGCAATCTCTTCCCCTGTATGTGTTCTGTCACTGGTAATATCGTATTTTTTGCCGATGTGCTGTTGAATATTGTCGTCTGTCAATATTTCTGCAACTACCTCACCAATATCCTGGGGGTGAACAATGGTATATTTTGCTTCAGCATTGGGAAAGTAGAATTTTTGTTCCGATTTAACTGTTGGCGAAGCAAAGCCCAGATAATTCCATGCAAATAATGCCGGTCTTATGTGCACGGCACCAACTTCTGCCCAATCTAATATATCCTCTGCAATTAAATGGTTTTGGGTTGCAGGGCTTGAAGTTCCTTCATGCACGTTCATCTGTGACATACTTACAACGAGTTCCACATTTTGTTCTTTGGCCACTTTTGCAAAGTATCCTGCTGCTTTGGGCAAATGATCTATAAAAGGATACAGAAAATAGGCACGGTCAACATTGTTTAAAGCTTTTCTCAGTCCTTGTAGATCTAGATAATCTGCTTGCACCACTTCAACACCCATTTTTTCAAGGGCATCACTTCGCTCGTCCAAAGTTCGTACCATGGCACGAACATCAGCTCCTTTTTCAACTAATTTTTGAATTGCGTACTGTCCTGTTGTTCCAGTAGCTCCTGTGATTAAAATTTTTGGTTTCATTTCTTTTTGTTTTAGAATTTATTAATAATTATGATGTTGGGTTTATATTAAAATCAAACCCGGATAATACGTTGTTTTATAATGTATTTCTCAGCACTTTGCCAAACACCTTTCCAAAAGAGGCTGTATTCATGGTTCTTGGGAAAAGCATTTTTCCGCTCCAATACAGAAACCCATTGATGAATCCCGGTATGGCCAGTCTTTTGCTTCCCAGACTATTTATTGCTTTGGCAGCAACATATGTTGGGTCGAGTGGTTTCATTGGAGTGCCAGAAAAATCATAGGCGCCAGCAAGAGCTGTTTTTGTAAACCCAGGTGTTACTGCCAACACATCAATGTTATGTTTTTTGAATTCAGCGGCTATACCTTCCGAGAAAATCAGATCGTAAGCCTTGGTTGCTGCATAATTAGCTATATAGGGAACTCCTTGGAAGGCTACAATGGAAGACATATTGACAATGCCTCCTTTTTTTCTTTGGGTCATTTTTCCCCCGAAATAATGTGTCAGTAAAAGAGGGGCTTTAATATTCAGATCAACAGTTGCCAAATGCTGTTTTGTGGGAATTTTTAGAAAATGATCTGAATCCTCCCTGCCGGCATTATTTACCAATAATCCAATTTCAAGATCACTGGTTTCATCTTTTACGGTAGCTAAACCTATTTCCGAGGTTAAATCTGCTGTTATAACCTTTACTTTTACATCGTATAGAGCGTGTATTTCTGCCTGAAGGGAGATTAATTTTTCTTTGTTTCGTGCAACAAGTGCAACATGAAGCCCTTGTGCCGCTATGGAATTGACGTATTCTTTACCAATTCCTGATGATGCGCCTGTAATTAAGGCCCAAGGCCCATACTTTTCTTTGAAATTTTTCATGATTCAAATTTATTTACAGCTGAACTGTTTCATTTTTATAAAGAATGTTTTGACGTTCCTGAGCCTCCTGCCCAAGGAACTTGGTTACGGCCTGCACCAGTTGTTTCGGTTTGTCCATATGCACATAATGGCCCGCCTTGTCGATTATCTTTAGCTGGGCATTTGGTAACTTTTCTACAATCTCGTACGCTAACTTTATATTGATAAAGCGATCATATTTGCCCCACACTACGAGTACGGGGGCTAGCAGTTCATGTGCATGTGATTCAAAATATGTCTGGCCTATATGGAAGTTTTGGAAATAGGACAGGAAGGCGTTTTTAGTACTTTCGCTTTTACCGTCCAACAAAAATTCTTTTCGTATTTCTTTTGGAATTGAGTGTCCTCTATAAAATCCTTTCAAATAAGCTGTTTGGGCCCCGATACCCGGGAACCATCGTACAAAGGCTTTTCCTATAATTGAGCCCTTTTTGGCAAAACCATTTAATTCCCATGAGGCAAATTGTGGTCTAGGGAATGGTATGCCATCCATGACGACTAGCTTGGAGACACGACTCGGGTACTCCAAACCGACGAGTAGTGCAGGTAGTAATGCTATGTCAGAAGCCATTAACATGGCCTGATCAATATTTAGAGAGTCCATGAAGTCAACGGCTACCTCCGCAAAGTTGAGCGAGGTATAGTCCTTTGAGGATAAAAAGGGTTCACTTCCACCAAATCCGGGCCAATCAATGGCCAAGACGTGATACTTCTCTGCTAGAAGTGGTGCCACCGCATACCAGGATTGTAAATTTTCAGGAACTCCATGTAATAGTAATAGGGGAGGGTTAGAGCTATCGCCTAATTCGGCGTAGCGAAGTTTAATGTCAAATTTATTTAGCTGAACGTGTTTGGTGTCTAGTAAAACTTGCTGTTGTGTAATCGTGTCTAGTTTCATTGTTCTATTAGTTAGGTTAATGATTAGTTTATTTTTTGTACATCCATGATCCAATGATCTTCATGATCAAAGGCATTACAGGGAATACCATTAGCGCGGCAACAATGGCTACGGCTATTAAAACTGTTATTGCTGGATATATCAATTGCATAGGAAACATCAGTTTTAATAGCCATTACGTGGCCAGTAGTAATGGATAGACGGTAAAGGTGGTCACCAACACCTGTTTCCAATAAATTGGTCTTGGTATTTTTATCTGTGATACTCTTGTTGTAGATGTTTCTTTGTTTGAGATGTTGTCGATCTTATTCATGCTTGACTTAGTTAAGTTGTATATGCAACATTATAATCAAAATTTTTTATTTAAATTTTTCTTCTAAATCCTCAATAGGCTTTGTTCCTTCATTTCCAAGTAGTTTCATGAGCTCGTCCGTTGCCTTTTCCCAGAGGGGGATAAGTTTGTTAACAAGCGATTCTCCTTCCTTGGTCAGTTCAATTTCAGGTCTATATTGCGGTGTTCTCTTTACTAGATGTAGCTTTTCGAGCAATTTTATGTTCCTGCTCACGGTTGATCTTTCGAGGAACAATACTTCACCTATTTTACCCTGTTCCACTTTCCCTAACTCGGTCAATGCAAACAAGATGGTCATTTGGTTTTCAGTAATACCTGAGTCTGATAAACACTTCCTTAAATATCCATCTGCGATCCTGGATAATCTCCTTAATCTAGACCCTACGCAATGTCGTAATTCGTACTTCATGGGACAAACATACATAAGATATGTTGCATATACAACATAAAATTTATATTTAACATTTTTTTGCTTTTTGTGGTGGAATTATTTAGGTGTAGTCCTATTTAAAGTTGCCTTGTATTCTGTTGATAAAATCTCACATTCCCCCGTTAAAATGCCTCCAATAATTTGCGGAGGGTTGCCCCAGTTCGGAACTTTGAAAGTTGACATTACTTTTAAATCAGATGTTATTCCACCCACATGCTCTATTTGGGTCCCATAAATAATGGTCTGTAACATGTAATGTCTTATCACATATGAGCACATGATGCAGGGTTCATGCGTGGTATAAAGAACACATCCCTCTAAATTTTTAAATTTAGTTTTATGAAGGGCATCATTCACCGCTTCAATTTCAGCGTGTTTGGTAATGTTTTTTGATGATTTGCCTGATTCTATCCCAATACCAATAACCATCTCGTCTTTTACTATAACTGCACCAACGGGAGAGTCTCCTTTTAGCATGGCCTTTTTACCCAGCTCAATGCATTGCTGCATATAGAAAACATGGTCTTTCATTTCATTAAAAATCGACTAAGTTTATATGGCGGTTGTTATTTTTCCGTTACTGACTTTTCCCAGAATTATAACGTCTTTGGCTTTTTCATACTCTTTTATTGCCCCCAACATTTGTTCCTTACTATCCCTTCGAATCTTTATTCCTGTTTTGGAATTTTTATTTCGAACTTCTATATAAAACCCATCCTTTAACTCCGTTGGTTTCGTTGCCGGTCTTCCCATAATCAATTTCTTATTTGTCTATTATACTTCTTATCTTAATTCTTTTTTTACTGTAAAGGAGGCTGTTAGGCCTACACTAAAGTTTCTGGGTAACCTTTCAACTCCTAAAATTGCTCTTGAGTGTTTCCCCTTATCTCCCAATACTTTTAAAAATAAATCAGAGGCTCCATTGACCACCCTGGGTGACTCATCCCAATTTTCACCCGATTGGAAATAAGCGTCTATATGGTTCAGCCCGATTATTTTATCAAATCCTATTTTGTCATTTAATTGTGCCAGTACATTTAAAGCACACAACTCCATTGCTTTATATCCATCTTCGGTGGACAGTTCGTTTCCCAACCGACCTTGAAATCGATATTCTTCATTAAATATTGGAAACTGGATGGCAATATACACAATGTTTCCCCGAATATTTACTGATTGATAATTACCACCAGCTATGGAAGCTTGTGGCAACCTAAGTTTATGTATTTCGAGGTTTTCAATAGGATTCATTGGACCTTTACTTTCGTTTTTTTAATTATCAGTATATTTTTTAAATATTGTTGAGGCTATATGTCCACCGAACCCAAAGGTGTTGTTTAAAGCATACCGAATTTCTTTGGTTTGGTATTTTCCCAGTGTTAGGTCAAATTTATCCCTAAAATCGGGTTCTATTTCGGTAGTATTGATCGTTGGGGGAATACTACTTTCCTTAATGGCCATAATGCTAATGATGGCTTCTATAGCACCGGCAGCACCCAACAAATGACCCGTCATTGATTTAGTTGCCCCTACGTTCAAATCTTTTCGTTCCCCAAAAACACGCTCTATGGCTTTTAATTCACTTTCATCCCCCATGGGTGTTGATGTTGCATGTGCATTTACATAGTCTATTTGGTCCGCTGTTATCTCTGCATCTTCCAAAGCGTCCAACATACCCAAATAGGCCCCTTCACCATCTGGATGTGTACCTGTTAAATGATAGGCATCTCCTGCCATTCCAGCACCAACCAGTTCCGCAATGATGTTTGCGCCCCTATTAATTGCTGATTCCAGACTTTCCAAAATTAAGGCACCTGCACCTTCACCCATAACAAATCCATCTCGTTTTACATCAAACGGCCGTGAAGCAATTTGGGGGTTTTCATTAAGGGTTGATAGGGCTCTGGAAGCATTAAAACCTCCCATACCACTTTCGTTGATTGGCGCTTCGGAACCACCGGAAATGATGATATTGGCCTTTCCCAAACGGATGTAATTAAAGGCATCTATGATGGCATTGTTCGAAGAAGCACATGCTGAAATCGTGGAGAAGTTCAACCCTCGTAAACCATGTCGGATGGATATCACCCCTGATGGAATATCCGCTATTATTTTTGGAATAAAATACGGATTAAAACGTGGAATTCCGTTCCCTTTCACAAATTCCTCGACCTGATCATGAAATGTTTTAATTCCTCCGTTTCCAGATCCCCAGATAACACCAATTTTATTTCTGTTTAAATGATCAAAATCCAAGCCCGCGGACGTAATAGCTTCATCAGCAGCTGCAACAGCATATTGGGTGAAAAGATCATATTTACGGGCCTCATTCTTTTTAAAATAGTTGCCCGCATCAAAATTCTTTACTTCTGCGGCAAATTTGGTTTTAAAGTTTGTAGTGTCAAACTTTGTAATAAAATCTGCCCCGCTCTTACCTGCAAGAAGGTTGGCCCAAAATTCATCAATTGTGTTCCCTAATGGAGTTATGGCGCCCATTCCGGTAACAACCACTCTTTTTAATTCTTTTATCATAATTCTATACTATTTCAAGTTTATTTCAACTTGGATTTAAGTATTTTTATTTCTTCTTCCAAGCTGTTGATGTAGCTGTATTGCGATTCAAAACTTTCCTTAATTTCCTCTACCGTATAACGTGGGGTTATATGTTGTGGGCAATTCCAGTCATAAGCCTCAATATTGAACACCATCATCCGTTCTGGACGAAACTTATAGTCGTTAAGATCTAGTAATCCATACAATTCAGGTTCATCATTTAATTCAACGATTTCTGCCGTTGCAAATATTTTTAGCCGTGCCTTTGCCGGGTAATCCAACATAATAAGGGATACGTTCTTGTTTGTTTCCATATTGCCCACAGAAATATATTGCTTATTTCCGCTAAAGTCAATAAATCCAAGACGTTTTGAATCGAGCACTTTTAAAAATCCCTTTGGACCACCACGGTGTTGAATGTATGGAAATTTGTTTTCCCCAAAGGAAGCCAAATAAAAACTATTACGGTCTTTAATAAAGGAAATTTCATTTTCACTTAAGCCGTCAACAACACCAAATTTTTCCATCCGATCGTAACCTCTTCGGCTATCATTGTTTTCCTGCAGTACTTTTACTGCATCTGTGAATGCCAATTCTGCATAGTTTTTTGCCATGATCTTTTTTTAGGTTTATTTTTTATTGCGAATGCAAATGCTGCATTGGAGTAAATCTTGGTTGTGTCAAAAACGGAAACAGAAACAACTTCTTGTTGAATGAGAAGTAGGATTTTTGTACATCCCAATATAATGCCTTCGTATTTTTTAATAAATTAGACAAAAGAAGGTCGAATAACTCCCTTTTGTCTAACTCTTTTATTATTGCTTAACTTCTTTCAGGTCGTACTGTATTAAAAATATCAGTGGAAGTGCAAAAGCTAAATGGCGAACCAAAGTAATTACTGGCATCATTGGCGACATATCAAGTCCGGCTACTCCTGCGCCCAATAATGGGAACATAAATAGATAAACTAAAGCAATGGTTTCTGCCACTACAAAAAGAATGGGTCTAAACCATTTAGGTCCCCAAAGTGAGGGTGCGATACCCGCAAACAATATAGCTAAAAGTATGCCATTGCCATAATGTCCTGCAACTCCATAGGCCAAGCCCAATCCTGTTTTGGCTCCTAATATCCCTGGTATATCCCACCAGTTTCCGGTGATCAACAATCCAACAAGGTCAAATAATATAGTTCCTATAATTCCCGCCAATATAGCGGTTTTCCAATTTATTGTTTTCATGTGTTTTTTTGTATTTGTTTTTAATTAAATGTGTATAATTCTTAACTATGGTTATGCTAATCTAATTTGTGTTATAATAGAATGACGTCTTCTCCTGTTCCAGAACTCACGTTTTGCGGTGTTCAACAATTCCAAACTGGTTTGGGTTGTATTCTTTTCTGTGTTTTTTGCTTTCATCTCTTTAAAGTTTTTATTTATTTTATGAGTGACATATTTTCGTAATCACCTTGAAAGGAATAGCGTCTTTTATTATTCCACTTTGCGCGTTTTATGAATTTAGAAAATTCGATAATTAAGCTCGTTGTCTTATTCTTACTATTATTTATTGTTTTCATGATCTTATTTTTTTTCGGTTCAACAATTAATTAAATAATGCAACAAAGTTGGGGCGTATTTGAGTCATAAACGTTGTCATAGGACAACGTATATAACCTCGTACTTTTAATTATTTAATATTGTTTTTTTGTAAAAAGTTTAATATGTAATCTGCAATCTCATCTCCTTTTTCTTCAAGGGCAAAATGTCCTGTGTCCAACAAGTGGAATTCAAGGTTCTTTAAATCCTTCTTATAAGGATGTGCGCCTTCAGCTGGGAAGATATAATCGTTCATTCCCCAAACAATAAGGGTAGGGGGCTGGTGATCCCTAAAATACTGTTGCCATTCCGGGTAAAGTGGCACATTGGTTCTGTATGAGTAAAACATGGCCAATTGAATCTCAGCGTTTTCATCCCTTGATAAATGTTGTAGGTCAACATTCCAATTGTCCGGACTAATTTTGGTTGAATCCTGTACTCCATGGGTATATTGCCATTTTAGGCCATCCAAAGAATGGAAACCTTTCAATGCTTTTCCATTTTCAACAGTATAATCGTTCCAGTATTTTTTAATTGGAACCCAGAAATCACGTAGACCTTCGTCATAGGCATTCCCGTTTTGAATAATAAGAGATTCCACTTTTTCTGGATATTTGGCGGCAATCCTAAATCCTATGGGAGCACCATAGTCCATTAGATAGATACTGTATTTCTTTACCTCCAAAGTTTCCAGAAATCCTTCCACAAGTAGCGACATATTATCAAAAGAGTAATCGAAATCGGCCATAGCGGGCTGCTCACTTCTTCCGTAGCCAGGATAATCCGGAGCCAATACATGGTAACTTCCAGACAAGTCTTTAATTAAATTTCTAAACATATGCGAAGAAGTAGGGTAGCCATGTAATAACAATAGTGTTGGCTTACTTTTAGATCCTGCTTCACGGTAGAAGACATCTACACCATTAACTTCTATGGTGTGATATGAAGT
>CAXMOE010000078.1:0-11903 GCA_964194835.1 uncultured Flavobacteriaceae bacterium
AATATTTCTTACCGATTATAGCATTTGTTTGTAGCTTATATTGCTATTCCCAGGATGCCGAAAGCTTAACTTGGCCAAGGGCAATCGAAAAAGGTAAGCATACTATAACGCTCTATCAACCACAGCCCGAAACCCTGGATGGCAACATTCTTAAAGGTAGAATGGCCTTATCAGTCAAAGAGGACAAAGATAAGATCACATTTGGTGCATTATGGTTTACAGTGCGTCTTGCAACAGACATGGAATCCAGAACTGCTGCTTTGGAAAGCATGGAAATCTCCAAAGTAAAATTCCCGGACATTAAAAATCAGGAGAACATAGAAAAGCTCAAGGAAATTATCATTACGGATATCAAATCCACTGAAATTGTAATGTCTTTGGATAAGATTATTTCCAGTCTGGAGTCTGTGAACATGGAGCACCAATTAGAAGATCAGCTAAATAATAAGGCTCCAAAAATATATTTTAGAAAAGTCCCTACTGTTCTGGTTGTTATAGATGGCGAGCCTAAGCTCAAAACCGTAGAAAATTCCAATATGGAATATGTGGTGAACACACCCTTTTTTATTGTAAAAAACAAGGACTCCTATTATCTAAAAGGGGCTGATAGTTGGCACAAGTCCAGTGTGATAGTGACCAATAATTGGCAGGAAACCATCTCTATTCCAAAGGATGTGGCAGCACTTGCAGAACAAAAGTTTGATAAGGATACTTCTGGAGGTACAGAAGAGGATCAGGGTGTAACTCCAGGTATCATTGTTGTTACTGAACCATCCGAACTCATCATCACCAATGGTGAAATGACTTATGAACCTGTTGCAGGCACTTCCTTGCTTTATATAACCAATACGGAAAATGATATTCTTTTAGACATCAATACGCAAGAACACTTCCTCCTATTAAATGGGCGTTGGTATAGCACCAAAACTATGAAAGACCTGGATTGGAATTTTGTGGAACCTGAAAAATTGCCCATGGGATTTGCATCTATACCAGCAGATGACGAGAATATATCAGCAATAAGATCCAGTGTGCCTGGAACTCCTGAATCGCAGGAGGCCGTCTATGAACAATACATGCCACAAACGGCAGTTGTCGACAAAAAAACGGCAACCACTAAGGTTACTTATGACGGAGCGCCGAAATTTGAAAAGATTGAAGGAACAACAGTAACCTACGCCGTAAATACCGAGAGTACCGTACTTGCGGTAAGTAACATCTACTATGTTGTAGATGATGGCGTGTGGTTTCAATCTGCCGATGCTAACGGGCCTTGGCAAGTCGCCGAATCAAGACCTGAAGAGGTCGCCAGTCTTCCACCTAGTGCGCCGGTATACAATGTTAAATATGTATATATCTATGATTCTACCCCAGATGTGGTTTATGTGGGGTACACTCCTGGATATTATAATTCTTATATGTATGGTGGGGTAGTGGTCTATGGAACAGGGTCTTATTACCAAGCTTGGTATGGGGCTTACTATTATCCTAGACCGGTTACTTATGGTTTTGGAGTGCACTATAATCCATATACTGGTTGGGGATTTTCAGTCGGTGTTAGCTATGGTTGGATGACCCTTTCTGTTCATTCCCATGGATATTGGGGCCCGGGAGGTTATGCTCACGGCTATAGGCATGGGTACCATCATGGATACCATCATGGATATCATGATGGTTACGCAGCAGGTTATGCAAGAGGAAAGTATGACTCAAGAAACGCGTATAATGGAACAAGGGAAGGAAATACACGAACCGGCGTTTCCACAAGGCGCGAAACAAGAACAGAAAGTCGCTCCAATCTCAATACTCAAAACCGCCGAGAAAATGCGGGAGTAAAGCGAAACGATCTTTACGCGGACAGGGATGGGAATGTTCATCAACGGGATCAGAATGGAAACTGGCAGCAAAAGAGAAATAGCCAAACACAGCAAAAACAAAGAGAAAGACAATCCAACGAAGCAATCCAACGGCAGAGAGCCCAATTGGAAAGGGATTATGGTAAAAGAAGTCGCGGCAATACCAATTACCAGAACTATAATAGTAATCGAACAAGGACACCACAAAGAAGCGGGGTAAGGAGTGGTATTCCCAGGAGGCGCAATTAATTGGGGGTTTTTACTCCCTATTGAATAAAGAAAAACTTTGGCGTATGCTATCTTAGATAATACGAATATTTGGAGGCAATCTTCCTTGCCTGATTATACTTGGAGACTAGGAACTAAGCTTGGGAATCAAAATCCAAATCCGATTCCGAAACTAAATAAAATACCATCGTCTGAAGAAAATAAAGAGATGTTTCCGGTAATTTTATCAGCGCCGTTTATAAAGAAGCCTCCACCAACTGAAGTATTCAATCGATCTTGGTTAAAATCTGGGTCTATGACCAAATCATTGTCCACCCATACCCGTCCAAAATCGAAGCCGGCATAGATCCCGGTTTCAATGGGTAATATCGATGTATTTCGTTTACGTAAATTAAGTCTTAAATCGGACCTTTGATAAAATGAATTCTTTCCTGTAAAGCGCTGATTTCTATACCCTCTTAATCCGTCAATTGTTCCAAGACTTGCCGCTTGGTAAAACTCAAAATCGTCCCCAATGGTAATATGTGCTTTGGACAGGGTAGCAAAGACCAATTTGCCGTCAGCAGCTAGTTTATAGTCAAAACCAAGGGAAGGGATGACATAGCCAAAGGCATTTGAATTATCGACATTGGATTTAAAGCCGGTCTGTACATCTAATTGCATACCTAGGGTCGGAAAGGCTGGATTGTCATTATGATGAAAACTATAATGTGCTTCAGCACCTATAAAATTATCAGTTTCACCTTGTATAAAATCAGGACCAATCAATGAATTAATAAACCGGTCTTCCGTAGTCTTTAAATAATTGGATTCATAATTTAACCCTATACGGAATTCCCCATTATTCTCCCCATACCAAACCATTGCGGCCGAAGCCCCAACTGTTCCCAATTTTACACGATTGTAGTCTTTGTCAAAATTCGCTTCATCATCTGAGTTGGGATTGGGCGTAGAATTGCCATATCCAAAGAAATTAATACTATAATTGGGACTTGTTACCATTGCATCCAAGGCCAAATTCCATTCTCCCACTACATTTGCAAATTCTCCTTGATAGTTAAAATCAAAGCCATTTGTCGCAGTATAATAGGAGGCAGCAACAATATGCTTGGCAGTAAACGGATTGCGATTAAAGCCATTGACTGTATACGCATTACTAAGACCTATTCTAAAACCATCGTCAGGGTTACTGCCTAGTATCGGAATAACAGTGTTGGAACTGAATTTGGGTTTTTTATAATCGTAATTATTAAGCTCATAATCGTCTCTTAAGTGCCGTTTTCCCTTTTTGGTTATCAAAGTATTGGGCTTACTTTTAAAATCGTAAATATGCGTTTTTTGGCCATTTTCTATATTATAGCTGTCATTATTTAGGCCACCGACGAGTCTTAATTTTATGTGATGGTCACCACTACCACTAACATTAAAATAATCCTTATCATCCAAGCCATAGATCCAAATTTCTTTTGTGTTTTCCTGTGAATAGGTCCTGCGGTGGATTACATCAGCCTTTTCCCCATTTTTGATTCGGTACCCAGTAACTTTCGTAATTCCGTTTGGCAGTCGTTCTATATCGAACCAATCATCCTTATCGGTACCTTTTACAATGGCATAGTTGTTTATTACATTGTAATAGGTATCGGATATCTTCTGAAGGTTTGCTCGCCTCCCTTGCAATTTGTGTTTTATTTCTTTTATGGTTTCTTTATTGACTTCCGCTGGGAATAAGTCGAATGCCTTGTCAATTACCGAATCAGTTATTCCGGATGTAATTAGCTTTACTTGTTCGTCCCAAACGGCCTTGCCCGATTTTTTGATCAGGGCAACATCAAGTGGATAGGGTTCGGTATTAAACCATTTTGCACTTCTAAGTTCCTCTTCATAGGAGCTGATTATTCTCAACGGCGGGACCAACAAGGTCGCCAAACCTGTTATAAATCCATCATCCATAAGTGAAAACGCCTGATCCCGATCTCGGGGTACTGCTTTGTATATTGTTTTGCCATCCTTTTTAAAAACGGCCCAACGCCATTGATCATGATGACGATCCCAATCGCCAATGAGCATATCGAACAGTCGTGCCCTGATAAAGGTCTCTTCATCTACCTCGTGATTTTCATTTTTTCGTAGTTTCTCCAATAGATCGTGAGTGCTGATCAGCTCATTTGAAAACCCGAAGCTGGCTCTATCACCATGGCCATCGGCAGCACGTTCTTCAATCATGTAGAGAGCATCGCCATACTCATCGTTAAAGCGGCCTATGGCATTCTGCTTGGGCACATAGTACAATTCAGGATTTGTATGATATACCCCGATTGCATCAGATAAATGTCCAATGGCAAAAGGAACATAGGGGTGTGATGCCGTAAAGAAATCCATGACCAGCCCTTCGGTTTTTGTACCTGTGAATTCTTCCCGTATATATTGTTCCTTAAAGGCAATGGATTGCAGGTACTGAACGCCATTTTTACGAAGTGCCCGCATTATATATTCTTTACCTTCTGGATTTTCAAAACGTAAAGAGTTTGACTGATGTCCTCCTCCTTTCCTTACAGGCGTTAAGCCCCCAAACAGCGTATCCAGATCAACGGTAGGTGCCAAAATTTCTTGACTAAATTCTGCTCTATACCTATCTCCCCAAAACCATTTAAAAAAACCACTTCTATCAGTCTCTTCGATACCGTAAACAGATGCCTTCTTTGTATTCGGGAAACCTGAAGAATAATCGGGTACAGCAACAATATCTTGCTTAAAAACAGGAGTTTTATACACTATTTTTCCTTCCTCTGCCGAATAGAACTTGACAGAAGAAGATCCATCCGTAAATACATCCAATCTAGCATGACCTTGCGTACCATAAGAAAACTCTCCGCCTCCCACATTTCTTGTTGGGTCTGTTTGTGATCCAGATCCACTAATTATTTGTGGGATATTATCTTGAATAAGATATTGTAGGCTATGTTCATGGCCTGAAACAAAAATTACTTTGTCGTTTTCCTGGGATAAGGTTATGATCCTGTCCTTAAATTCATCATACCGTTTATGTTGAATATCGGTACTGGAAACACCACTGGTTTTCCGCATTATATTTTTTAAGGTTCCTAAGACCGGTAGAGGTGTCATATGCTGGGCCAAAGAATATTGGCCTCCGTAAGGACCATTGCTAAACATTGGATGATGTAGAGCTACTATTGTAGTCTTACCTCTGGCTTTTTTTACCAAGCTTTCAAATTCATCAAAAAATTTAGATCGGGTTCTAAACTCGCAATCATCATTAATTGTGGGATGGGTATCCCATTTGGTAAGATACCATTCAGAATCAATGATGATCATAACAATTTGATCATTGATGTCAACTTTTTTAATAGGACATCCATTTTTTGGTAAAAATGAATTCTTGCCTAATTTGTCCTCAATATATTCTTGCTGACGCTTTAGACCCTTTGGACCATCATTATACCAATCGTGATTTCCTGGAATAAAAATGGCTTGCCCGGGAAAGTTCTTCAACGCCTCGGTTTGTAGCTTAAGCTGATCTTCTGCGGATTCTCTCTCCACTCCCTTTTTTGAAGGCATACCGGCCGGATAAATGTTACCTCCCAAAAACATAGCGGTGCTATTTTTTGAGGCCTTTGATAACGATTCCTCAAAAGTGTTTAATCCATTGGACTTTGCTCCCATTGGGGAATTACCGGCATCACCAATTAAGTAAAATGTATGAGAAATTTCTCCTTTGGAAATTTCTCGTTGCTCGGTCTTTAACCGGTATTGGGCTTCATAGGTGGCACATGAATTTAATAGTAACAATAATATTACCACTACATATTTGCAACAGAGTCTTATCATATAAGCGATTTACTGTTTAACAGTACATTGAAAATAAATAAAATTACTAGTGCTTGATTAATGTTTTCATATTCCAAAGCGTTAATATATTGAAAATGTTACCGTTACTAAATTCGAAGCTTCTAAGGTAATTAAAAATTGAAAAGTAAGAGGAGAAGTACCAAAATCAAAACCACGGGATAAATCAATCCATTATACCTTATACGTGTCCTAAACTATTATAACCAATGACATAAAAGGAAACTATAGAACTTGTTTTCCTGATTTTCAGGCACTAATTTGGGCTTAAATGACAACCATAACTAGTAGAACTTTTTAGTAATTTAGAATTTCAAGATCTTTCGATTTTAATTTTTATTTACTACAATATTGTCTGGATATTTGATAAATAAGTACGTTGACTTTTTATTAAAAGGGGGGTAAACTTTTTATACAGCATTAAGAATTTACTGGATAAAGATTGTTTTTAACAACTATGATATAATATGGGACACTATAGATTCTTCATGATAATTGTGCTTTTATTCGGAATAAACTTGCAGGCACAAAAAGATTCAACAAATACCCAAAAGAAGGATTTACCTCAGGTTTATAACTACAATAATAAATTAGATTTACCTCTAACCTCAGTTGCAACGGCGATTAGTCTTTTTAACTTCACACAAGTTTATTCAAAGGAAAGTTCATCTGAGGAATCGATTCTAGCTTTAAATCCAGATGACGTGAATGGATTTGACAGAGGAGCAGCGGGTAATCATAACCCGGGAGCAAAAGATGCTAGTGATCTTATTTTTAGTGCTGCAATTCCTACTCCGCTGATATTTTTTGCTTTTGACAAAAAAATGCGGAAAGACTATTTACGTTTGAGTCTTTTATATTGGGAATCTATGTCTTTTATGGGCGTAGCTTATAGTACCTCACTGCAACTTAATAATCGCCACAGACCCTATACCTATAATACGGATTTACCTCTGAAAGAGCGAAGAAAAGGCGGAGGGAGAAATTCTTTCTATTCCGGGCATACGGGCCTTGTTGCTACATCCACATTTTTCTTAGCTAGTGTTTATGCTGACTACCATCCCGATTCTAAGTACAAATGGGTTTTGTTTACCTCCGCTGGTCTCGCAACTTTTCTTACTGGTTATTTGCGTGTGCGTGCTGGTGAGCATTTTCCAACAGACGTTATTTTAGGAGGTCTCGTGGGTACTGCTTCGGGGATATTGGTGCCATACTTTCATAAAAACAAGTTATTCAAAAATGAGAACTTAAGTGTGATTCCTGTAACGGGTGAGTACCACGGATTAAGCCTAACGTATACGTTTAATTAAAATCTACAACAGCACTATTTTGTGAATTATTCTTCTTATTTTGTGTGCTTGTATTGGACCAAATGAACAAGAAGTTTTATTGATGTAATTTTAAAACTGTTTCCATTTGTAGTGCTGTCATTGAAAATCTGATTCTGCAGGCTGGTAATGATCCCGTACGGCATAATAAAATAAAATTTGAAAGCTATAACCCTAATGATATGAAAAAAAGAGAATTTTTAAAATCTGCAGCCTTGTTAACATCATCGGTAGCTCTATTGCCTTCAGGGGTTTGGGCATTTACCAATAATAAACGTCTAAGAACGGCTCATATCGGTGTGGGAAATATGGGTGGTGAGGATCTAAAAGCCATTTCATCACATGAATTGGTTGATGTCACCGCTTTGTGTGATGTTGATGCGAATAACTTGGCGGCTGCCAAAAAATTACATCCCAACGCGAAGCTATTTTCAGATTATAGAATAATGTTGAAAGAAATCGGTGATGAGATAGATGCAGTGATCGTATCAACGCCTGATCATACCCATGCACCAGCTTCCATGATGGCCATGCAAATGGATAAACCAGTATACTGTCAAAAACCACTTACCCATCATGTTTCAGAGGCCAGAGCCATGCGGAAGTTGGCCGAAGAGAAAAATCTAGTTACCCAAATGGGAATACAGGTGCATTCCTTTTATGATTATAAATTGGCCACATTACTTATTCAGTCTGGGATAATAGGCAAAGTACATACTGTTAGGGCATGGTCTCCTAAAAATTGGGGATATGATGGTCCCGCCCCAGAGGGCAGCGATCCCGTGCCTTCTACCTTGGACTGGAACCTTTGGCTGGGTACTTCTGCCGAGCGATCCTACAAAGAAGGAGTATACCATCCTGGAAATTGGAGGAAATTGGTGGACTATGGTTGTGGAACCCTTGGAGATATGGGCGTACATATTTTTGATACGCCATACAATGCCTTGGAATTGGACGTACCGCGAACCATTACCAACGAATGTAGAGAACCAAACGGATTTGGCTATCCGGAGAACAACATTGTAACCTATGAATTTCCTGCCACAAAACATACGGCCGAAACCTTAAAGTGGGTATGGTATGATGGAGCCGGGGCTCCAAAAATGCATGAAGATCTTAAACTGCCCGGTGCGAAGGACAAGTCTGATAAAGGAAAGGGTGAGAATGATGATACAGCAACAGTGAAAGATAAAATTTCGCTTGAAACCAAAACAACCGGGACAGGCGAACTGCCAGAACAAGGTGCAATGTTCATAGGCGAAAAAGGACGTTTATTACTACCTCATTTCATGGAGCTGCCCAAGAAAATTGTGAATGGGGAATATGTTGATATCTCAAAAGAAATTGCTGAAGTAGAGAAAGCCAATAATATGGGCAAACCCATACGTAATTATGATTCGGAAGGGCCTAAGCATTACCATCAGTTCGTGGATGCCTGTTTGGGCAAAGATAAATGTACGGCTCCTTTTTCCTATGCATCACGACTAACAGAAACTATACTTTTGGGAGTAATAGCAGGTCGTTTTCCTAACCAGACCTTACATTGGGACAGTGCTGCAGCCAAATTCTCGGAAGATGAAGCGAATCAATTTTTAGATTCGACCTACAGGGATTTTTGATAGATCAGGATTACATGTTCACATGTTTTGGGTCCAAATAAAACTAGGTATCTGAAAATTTAAAAACCCTTGAAGGCCGTTATTTATGGACCAAAATAGGATATTAACCTTCCTTTTTAATTTCAGGAGGTTGCATCGTCATTTACCCTCAAAGTAAGAAAGCCGGCAAGGATCATAGAACACCCGCCAATTAAAAAGGCGTAAATGGGCTGTGACCCAAATATTTTTGCGACTATAAAACCTAAAATAGTGGCGGCAACCATCTGCGGAATTACAATAAAGAAATTAAATACGCCCATATAGTACCCCATTTTACTTGACGGTAACGATCCAGCGAGCATGGCATAGGGGATAGACAAAATACTGGCCCATGCAATACCAATACCTATCATGGAAATAATTAGCATATCTGGGGAAGAAATAAAGTAAATGGACATCAGTCCCAATCCTCCCAAGACCAATGCAATAAGATGTGTAATTTTTCGGCTTGTTGCTTTGGCCACAACAGGAAGCAGAAATGCCACCAAGGCAGCCACTCCATTATATATTGCAAACAGTACCGTCACCCAGTCTGCCCCGTCATTGTATAGTTGCGAAGTAGTATCCGTGGTACCATAAATATGACTGGTAATCGCCTGGGTGGAATAGATCCACATAGAAAACAAGGCAAACCATGAAAAGAATTGTACCCATGCCAGTTGTTGCATGGTTTTAGGCATATACAGCAAATCGGTCATAATAGTTACAAATCCTGTTCTTCCCTTCGATTTTCTTGCCGAAGAGGCCGTTACAAACAACAGGCCTACAATGAAAAGTCCCACGGAAAGCACATATAGCTCCTTGCTTAGCTCGAAATAATAGAAAAGGACTGTAAACAAGGCTCCGACGGTAGTCAATATAGCACCGTAATTGAACAATTTTTTGATTCGGAGTGTATTTTCGTTATCCGTGATTTCGGTAATGGGAACAGCCTTGTTATCCTCAAAGGCTTCCATTTCTTCCGGACTATATTCCTTGGATCGAAAAACCGTCCATAATACCGCTGCGAAAAATACAAAGGCACCAATATAGAAAGACCATTTCACAGAATCTGGAATGACCCCTTCGGGTGCTGTATTGCTAATTCCCAGCCAGTTGGTAAATACATAGGGCATCATGGACCCCACTACGGCGCCAATTCCAATGAAAAAACTTTGCATGGCAAAACCCAAGGTTCGTTGATCCGATGGAAGGTTGTCTCCCACAAATGCCCTAAAAGGTTCCATGGAAATATTTATGGAGGCGTCCATTATCCATAACATCCCGGCAGCTACCCATAGTGCAGGGGAATTGGGCATAATGCAAAGCGCCAAGGAAGCCAAGATGGCCCCAACTAAGAAGTAGGGCCTACGACGTCCGAGTTTGGTCCAGGTACGGTCGCTAAAATACCCTACTATGGGTTGAACAAGCAATCCTGTAACGGGTGCGGCAATCCAAAGGATGGGGATATTCTCCACGTCGGCACCAAGGGTCTCAAATATTCTGGAAGTGTTGGCATTTTGTAAGGCAAAACCAAACTGGATTCCTAGAAAACCAAAGCTCATATTCCAGATTTCCCAGAAACTTAATTTGCGTTTTTTCATTATGATATTTTGTTTAGTTGGTATTGGATTATTGCTTTGATATGCGCTTTAACTCCTTCATACAAACATGTGAGAAAGTAAATTTTTAGACTGTGAGTTGCTAATATATCATTTTTTTTGTTGCTGATTAAGTGTAGTAATCGGTCATGAACCCCCTTTGATGAAATACGATTAACCAATTATGATACTTCTGTACCGAGGGAAATTCTTATTTTAAATTAGTTTATCTCAATGATCATTGAACTTTTTGATTTGACAATAATTTTATCGGAAGCATTAACTGAGGTGCCAGACAAGATATCTTTACCAGAAAGTGTATCTCCCAAAATTTCACGATATTGCTTTAAATCGAGGGCGACATCATTTTCGTTTTTATTTAAGATCACCATTACCTTATGATCGTCGTCATATCTAAACAACACATACACCTCATTTTGATTTTCGGGAGCAAAATGCAATAATTTGCCGTTATGGATAACAGCTGTATTTTTTCTCCAATTCAATAATTTTTTAATAAACTCTTGGGCTTCTTTCTCCTGTGATAATAGTCCTTGACCCGTAAATGCATTTATTTTGTCACCGTCCCAACCGCCTGGAAAGTCTGATCGGATGATTCCATGATCATCTGTTCCAGGGTTTTTCATTAAGATTTCTGTCCCATAAAAAATTTGAGGAATTCCACGGATCGTGGCGATAAAGGTCAATGCTAATTTGAACAAGTCAAAATCTTCATTTAATTGTGAATAAATTCTACTCATATCATGGTTATCAGGAAAAACCACCAAATTATGAGGGTCGGGATATAAATAATCTTGCCCCAACATTTCGTAAAGGTCAGACCATGAAGAATCCCATGTCTTTTCTTTGTTAAGCGAGGTGACCAAGGCATTCTGTAAGGGAAAATCCATTACACTCTTAAGATGTGACTCATAGCCATTTGTATTCTTCTTTCCTTTTTGCCAATAGGAAACAATGGTAGGTCGAGTTACCCATTCTTCACCTACAATATTAAAATGTGGGTACTCGGCCATAATAGCCTTCGCCCAACTACTCATAAAATCCATGTCGGGATAAGGATAAGTATCCATCCGAATTCCAGAAATGCGCGCGTATTCTATCCACCAAATACTGTTTTGAATTATATAGTTTGCCATAAAAGGATTTCGCTGATTTATATCTGGCATGGTATCTACAAACCAACCTTCACTATTTAAATCACTATCAATTTTTGAGGCATAAGAATCTTGATTGGTTGTTCGTCTATGATTCGATTTAGGAACCGTTTTTCCAAGTTCAAATTTTTCTTGGTAATTTACCCAATCTTCAAAGGGTAAATCTTTCATCCACCAATGTTCTAATCCGCAATGATTTGCCACTTGATCCATA
>CAXMOE010000079.1:0-11870 GCA_964194835.1 uncultured Flavobacteriaceae bacterium
TTCTTCCCTAATTGTAAATGATTTACAAACCACTGGCGATTTTTACGCCAATGTGCTTCAGCTGAAAGAAATTCCCCATCCAGATGGCTCTTCCGGGTTTCGATGGTTCAATGTAGCGGGCAACTCCCAATTGCACCTTATTTATAAGGACAGTGTTGTTATGAAAAAACATAAATCAATGCATCTTTGTCTTTCTACACAAAAATTGGATGAATTCATTAAAAATCTAGAGCGACATAATATAGAGTATGAGGACTGGCCAGGTACAAAAAAGGCAATAACGCTTCGTGCCGATGGTGTTCAACAAATCTACCTAGAGGACCCGGAAGGTTATTGGATTGAGATTAATACTGCAGCTCATTAAGATTGGTATTTACATTAACATATTCCTAAGTCTTTTACACCTTCTTTTACTGTAAATTTGGGAGTCTAAAACTATTGTATGAGCACTAAAATAAAGCACATATTTCCCTTGGGTTTTCCATGGCAAACACAGGATCCTTTTCTGTTCTGTGTATACCACTTGGACCATTATCCTGAAGGGAACGAAGATATGGGTCCAGTAGATTCTTTGGAAGGAAGAAACTTGGGCAATGATTTTACTATCAAGGATGGATGGCGTATGTATCATGGACAAACCGTTCCAGGATTTCCTTCTCACCCCCATAGAGGGTTTGAGACGGTTACCGTGGTCAATAAAGGCTTCTGTGATCATTCTGATTCTCTGGGTGCTGCTGGTAGATTCGGTGATGGTGATGTTCAATGGATGACAGCAGGGCGCGGTGTTCAACATTGCGAAATGTTCCCATTACTAAAAACCAATGAAAGGAATCCCTTGGAACTTTTTCAAATTTGGCTGAACCTTCCTAAGACGAACAAGTTTGTGGATCCACATTTTGCGATGCTCTGGCATGAGGATATTCCTGTGGTGAAGTCCAACGGCAGCACCGTGAAAATTATTGCGGGAAACTACAAAGGTACAAATGCCGCCAAACCGACACCCAATTCATGGGCGACCGACCCCGAAAACGAGGTAGCTATTTGGAACATCCATGTAGATGCCAATACAGAATTCACGCTCCCTTCATCTAAAAGTGAAGTAAACAGAACCCTCTATTATTATGAAGGTGACAATGTACAAATAGAAGATAAAACAATAACACCAAACCATGGGGTCGAATTACATTCAAAACAGGAAACGACCTTTATTAATGGTAATAGTGAATCCCATTTTTTATTGCTTCAGGGAAAGCCCATAAACGAGCCTGTTGCTAAATATGGTCCTTTTGTAATGAATACAGATACAGAAATACAGCAGGCTATGGATGAGTATCGATTGACCCAATTTGGAGGTTGGCCATGGCCACATACAGACAATGTGCATCCTAGGAAAAACGGGCGTTTTGCGAAATATCCTGACGGAACCTTGGTGGAAAAAGAATAGGCTTGGTTGTGAATTTGGTGATAGGCAATAGTACGCTTACCTAACTCCAATAAACGTTCTTAAGGTTGAATGTTATCAGACTCTTTCAATCCTGGCACCGATAGCTCTTAAACGAGTATCTATATGCTCATATCCACGATCAATTTGCTCTATATTATGGATGATGGAAGTACCCTTTGCAGACAAAGCCGCAATCAAGAGAGAAACCCCGGCTCTAATATCGGGGGATACCATGGTTGTGGCCTTTAAGGAAGATTTAAAATCGTGTCCCATAACCGTGGCTCTATGAGGGTCGCATAAAATAATCTTTGCGCCCATATCAATAAGTTTATCTACAAAGAACAATCGGCTTTCAAACATTTTCTGGTGAATAAGCACTTCGCCTTTTGCTTGTGTGGAAACAACCAATATAATACTTAAAAGATCTGGAGTCAGTCCAGGCCATGGCGCATCGGCAACCGTTAGTATGGAACCGTCTATATAGTTTTGGATATGGTAACCTTCCTTATGTTTGGGTATAAAAATGTCGTCACCAACTCGTTCAATGGTAATCCCAAGTTTTTGGAATGCAGCTGGAATTAATCCCAGGTCGTCCCAACTCACGTTTTTTATAGTGAGTTCACTTTTGGTCATGGCAGCTAGCCCAATCCAACTTCCAATTTCTATCATATCGGGCAGCATGGTATGTTCTGTACCTGCCAATTCTTCTACACCTTCAATAGTCAATAAATTTGAGCCAATCCCCGAGATTTTGGCCCCCATTCTGTTCAACATCTTGCACAACTGCTGTAGATAGGGCTCACAAGCTGCATTGTATATGGTGGTCTTGCCCTCTGCCATCGCGGCTGCCATTACTATATTGGCAGTACCAGTGACCGAAGCCTCATCCAAAAGCATGTAGTTGCCTCTAAGTTTCTTTGCCTCTACCCCGTAAAAATGTTCTTCCTTATTATACCTGAATTTAGCCCCAAGGTTAATAAATCCCTGGAAATGCGTGTCCAACCTTCGGCGTCCAATTTTATCGCCTCCTGGTTTAGGAATGTATCCCTTTCCAAAACGACCCAGTAAGGGTCCTACCAACATGATAGATCCCCTAAGGCCTTTTCCATCCTCTTTGAATTGATCCGACTGTAAGTAATCAAGATTTACATCATCTGCCTTAAAACTATAAGAACCTTTTCCTTTTTTTTGGATTTTAACACCCAGATCTTCCAACAAAGAAATTAATTTGTTGACATCCACTATATCCGGGATATTGTTTATGATAACTTCTTCTTTTGTTAAAAGGACAGCGCAAAGAACCTGTAATGCTTCGTTTTTGGCTCCTTGAGGTGTTATTTCACCATGGAGTTGATGACCACCTTCAATTTTAAATGTTCCCATTTAACGTTGAATAATTAGTACCGCTTCTTTCCGCGGTTATTGTTTCTTTGATTTTTTTTGCCGGTGGAACTGCTCCTGTTCGATTTTACCGGTCTATTCTTGAGAAACTGATCGCTGTCAGTAAGTGTTTCGCCTCCTGGTGCCAAATCTATCTGACCATCGCTCAATTCGTACAAATGCTTAAATATAGCAGTATCATCCACCACATCCTTGTTCCAATTTAGATAACATTTCTTCATATGGTTGGCAATGGCATATTCCAATCCATCTCTCATATCACCTTTATCCCATTTTATAGCAACGTCGATCATTTTTTTAATGTTGTTGCCGTAAAAACGGTATTTTGGGAAATTTTGTGGATAATTCAGAGGCTGTGGCCTTTCCTGAAGCATTTCTTTTGAAGTTATCGGAAAGGGTGATTCCACATCTAATTTAAAATCTGACATGATGAATAATTGATCCCATAACTTGTGTTTAAATTCGGGCACATCACGCAGGTGTGGCTGAAGATTCCCCATTACACTTATAATGGAGTTTGCTACTTTATTTCTTTCCACATCATCTGCAATGGAAACAGCATGGTCCACCATCTTTTGAAAATGACGTCCGTATTCTGGAATAATGAGCTGTGAACGCTCAGTATTGTACTCTAGGTTTTCTACTAAATTCAAATTGAAATATTTAGGCTTAAATTATTTTGATAAGGAAGTACTCTTATAACGCGTGCAAAATAATAAAATTATAGCACAAAAGCTATTTTATAGGGATATAACCCCCTTAATCTTGCCTACTTCCCTATATTTTTTAATAACCTCTTCGGGATTTTTTAAGTTTACTGTAATAGAAAGACTGGTGTATTTTCCTTTTTTGGATTTTTTTGACTCGATAACCGCTCCGGCATTGTCAAATATTTGATGAATGCCATCAATTTTTTCAGTCTCTGTAGGCACTATGAATTTGTATAAATAATCTGATGGCCAGCTATTACTTTCTTCTAGCTGCTCCTTAAGTCTCCCGTAAAATTCATCGGTTTTATCAGTATCCATATATAAATTTTATACAAATATAAATAAACCCTGTTGTACAATAAAATTACAACTGTCAAATGCATGCGCTACATCAGTTGTCAAAACTAATAATGTGTTCTTTTTCAACTTAAATAGTTCACAACTTCATATATCTCGGGTAATTTTTTAGTCTTGGGGGTATTTCATTACTTTGTACCAGTAAAATAAGACCATTGGAAACAAAAAAAATTGTCATTACCGGCGGCCCGGGCACAGGAAAAACAGCTGTAATCAACAGATTGGAAAAAGATGGGTTTGTCTGTATGCCGGAGATCATTAGGAGTATGACCTTGGAGGCGAAGAAGGAAGGAGATTCACAAAAATATGCAACCAATCCATTGTTGTTTGTTTCCGACCCATTAGGTTTCAATGAAAAAATATTACAGGGAAGGAAAAATCAGTTCCAACAAGCTATCGACAACAGCGAATCCCACATATTTTTTGATAGGGCATTGCCCGACGTCTTGGCATATATGGATTATTTTGATCAACCCTACGGGGACCTGTTTATGGAGGCGTGCAAGACCAACGTATACGACGAAGTATTCATATTGCCCCCATGGAAAGAAATATATGTAGTTGATAATGAGCGTCTTGAAAGCTTTAATGAGGCTGTACAAATACACGAACATTTAGAACGAACTTACCTTAGTTATGGTTATGATGTTAAGGATGTGCCCTTGAGTAGTATTGAAGAGCGGGTAACATTTATTCTTGAAAAACTAAATATTAAATAGTGCTGAAGGATCCTCATGAAATCTTAGAACAATATTGGGGTTTTTCCGGATTTAAGGGGTCACAGGAAAAAATTATCCACGCAATTTTAGAAGGACGCGATGTCCTTGGTCTTCTTCCTACTGGAGGAGGAAAATCGCTATGCTACCAAATACCAGCTTTGGCCAATGAAGGCATCTGTATTGTTGTGTCCCCCCTAATTGCCCTGATACGCAATCAGGTCGACAATTTAAAAGAAAAAGGCATAAAAGCTATAGCACTTACCGGGGGAATTTCTTTTGAAGAAGTAAATGATTTGCTTGATAATTGTTTGTATGGAAATTATAAATTCCTTTACCTATCGCCTGAGCGGCTACAGCAAGAAATAGTCAAGGATCGGGTGCAGCAGATGAATGTAAATCTGATAGCAATAGATGAAGCGCACTGTATTTCACAATGGGGAAATGATTTTAGACCTTCCTATCTAAATTGTGCAGTTTTAAGGGAGTTAATGCCTCACGTTCCTATGATAGCCCTTACGGCTACTGCAACACATAAGGTGGCTCAGGATATTGTGGACAATTTGGTATTTCATAATCACTTATCCATTAAAGATTCTTTTTCCAGGGACAATATTGCCTTCAAGGTATTGTGGGAGGAAGATAAACTCTATCGTTTAAAGCAGCTTTGTGGGCGCACCAAGAAAAGTATCATTATATACGTCCGTACAAGAAGATTGACCCAAGAAATAACAACTTTCTTAACTGAAAATAATTTTTCCACTCAATTTTACCATGGGGGTATCCCCAAAAAGGATAAAAACGAAAAGTTGAATCTCTGGTTGCAGAACAAGGTTCAAATAATGGTAGCTACCAATGCCTTTGGTATGGGGATTGACAAACCCGATGTTGCATTGGTGGTACATTATCAAATTCCCGATAGCATAGAAAATTACTTTCAGGAAGCTGGAAGAGCTGGTAGGGATGGCCATCCTGCCGAAGCTGTTCTAATTACGAACAAGGCAGATGAAATTCAGGTACAAAACCAATTTATAAGTGTCTTACCCGATGTTACTTTTTTAAAACTACTATATAACAAACTCAACAACTATTTTCAGATACCTTACGGGGAGGGTAGCCAAGAAACTTTTCAGCTACCTTTCAACGAATTCTGCGATATCTATAAACTGAAGTCAATTTTAACGTATAACGGATTACGGCTTTTAGATCAAAATTCAGTAATTGCCCTTTCGGAATCGTTTTCTAAAAAAACAACTGTTAAGTTCATAGCCTCAAAACAACAGCTATTCCAATATTTGGATAATAATAAGGCTAAAGCCCCAATCATTCAGACCATTTTAAGAACTTATGGTGGTATTTTTGATTATGATACCAAAATAAATCCCTTGTTGGTGTCCAAAAAAGCCAATGCGCGGGAGAAAGAAGTTATAAAAACCTTGGAACAGCTGAGCAAAGATGATATTATAGATTACCATGCGCAGCACAGCGATCTGGAAATCACCTTTTTAGTACCAAGGGAAGATGATACTACTATTAATCTTTTTGGCAAAAAGATAAAGGAACAACATGAGGTTAAACTTAATAATGTAGAAAGCATGTTGGCCTATATTAAGAACGATCATCTTTGTAGAAATAAACAGCTACTGACCTATTTTGGTGAAGTGAAATCAACAGATTGTGGCATATGTGATATTTGTACCAATAATCAGAAATTGGATAAGAGTGTATTAAATTTGATAAATCAAGAAATTATGCAGCTTTTAAAGAAGAAACAACAATCCTCAAGGGAGTTAATTCAACAACTTTCGTATAAGGAAACCTCTATTTTACAGGCGTTGCAGACATTATTGGAAGACGGGCATATTTCAATCAACACCAGAAATGAATACAAACTCAGTTAAAGTAAATTTAAATTACAATAAGATAGTCCATAAAATTACTACTGCATCTACTTTTGTTCAATGGGAAAGACCCATGGATTTTATTGGCAGAATTAAGTCGACTAACAAAATTTTGAATTGATGAATGCATTACGAATAGTATTTATGGGTACGCCGGAATTTGCTGTGGCAACTTTGGATATACTTGTCCAAAATTCCTATGATGTAGTTGGGGTAATTACAGCTCCAGACAAACCTGCGGGACGTGGTAGAAAATTACATGAATCCGCTGTAAAAATATATGCGAAGGCACATGGTTTACATATCATGCAACCAACCAATTTAAAGAACGAAACGTTTATTGAGGAACTAAAATCACTAAAAGCAAATCTTCAAGTAGTTGTTGCTTTTAGAATGCTGCCCAAGATAGTCTGGGAAATGCCAAAATACGGCACATTTAATCTCCATGCCTCCCTACTTCCAAACTATAGGGGTGCAGCCCCAATTAATTGGGCCATAATAAAAGGGGAAACGGAAACAGGTGCAACCACTTTTTTTATAGACGATAAAATCGATACCGGGGAAATTATCCTTCAAGAAAAAACGAACATTACAAAAGAAGATACAGCGGGGAGCCTACATGACAAATTAATGGTCCTGGGCGCAGGTCTGGTCTTAAAAACCGTACAACAAATTAAAAATAATACTGGAAAACGCTCCAAACAAGAGGAGCTTGCCGTATTAAAATCGGCCAATAAAATTCATAAGGATACATGTAAAATTGACTGGAACATTTCGTTACATGATATTTACAATCACATAAGAGGCTTAAGTCCATACCCAACTGCATGGACAACATTGAACAATGACGGGGAGTCTATATTTCTAAAAATTTATCAAGCAACAATGGTAAATGAAATTCATAGATTTAGTAATGGGACTTTGCTATTTAATAAAAAAGAGATGAAGGTAGCAGTGGAGGGAGGTTTTATACAACTTTTGGAAATACAATTACCAGGAAAAATAAAAATGAAGACCCATGAAGTGTTAAATGGGCTAAAATTATCAGAAACTGCATATGTTGCCTAAAGCCCTACTATCATTGAGCTACGAGAGGTGTAATAATAACCCTACTTTATCAACAAACCTCTGAAGTTATCAACAAAAGCGGGGATTTACCCCCATTTTACTTGCGTTAACGGCAAATCTGTATAAATTTGATATGATATTAAAATTATAATAACAACAATTAATTTAATTAAATTATGAACAAAACAGAATTAATCGACGCAATGGCTGCTGATGCTGGTATCACTAAAGCAGCTGCAAAGAAATCTTTGGAATCTTTTTTAGAGAACGTTGAAGGATCTCTTAAAAAAGGTGGAAGAGTGTCCTTAGTTGGTTTCGGATCTTGGTCCGTATCAAGAAGAAATGCAAGAGAAGGTAGAAACCCATCAACTGGTAAAACTATCCAAATTGCTGCTAAAAATGTTGTTAAGTTTAAATCAGGTGCTGATTTGGGCAAGGCGGTAAACTAATTCATACTTTTATAAAATTATTAAAGCACTTCTGTAAAGGAGTGCTTTTTTTGTTGGAAAGCTTTTTTTGTTAATCCTAAGAATTGTCTTATTTTTAAGTATAAGTAATTATGTTATGGCCACTCTAAAACCTGAAAAAGGGAAGCTTTTAATCGCAGAACCTACGCTTACAGGCGATGTTTCCTTTAACAGGTCGGTTGTACTATTAGCAGAACACAATGACGAGGGTTCTGTGGGTTTTATTTTAAACAAACCCCTGGAGTATAATTTAACTGATCTAGTCTTAGAAATAAGCATTCCGTTCATTGTGTATAATGGGGGTCCGGTTGAACAGGACAATCTTTACTTTATTCATAAGGTTCCTGAACTGATAGAAGATAGTATAGAAATATCCAATGGTGTTTATTGGGGTGGAGATTTTGAAAATACCATAGACTTGATTAACAAAAAAATCATATCCAGTAATGACATTCGCTTCTTTTTGGGATATTCCGGTTGGGCCTCTTTTCAACTTGATGAAGAATTATCTTCGAAATCTTGGATTGTGGTTAACAACAAGTATGAAAGCGAAATAATCCAGAAATCAACGCAAGCCTTCTGGAAAGAAAAAATAGCCGAACTGGGCGGTAATTATCTGCTATGGTCCAATGCTCCTGAAAATCCAGGCCTCAATTAATCCAATCGTGCTGCCGCGTTCAGCTTACCTAACAAGTCTTTGGTTACTTTTACGGTAAATTCCTTTTTTCGGTAGTGTGTTATTGGTTGAATCCCAATAATCGAATTAGTGACAAAGAGTTCATCTGCCTTTTGGAGTTCAAATGGAGAAATGGACACTTCCTGGACACTGGAGGATTCCACTTTATTTAAAATCCCGATCAGTTTTTTTCTAATAACCCCATTTAAACAGCCATCCTTGAGAGGAGGAGTCTTAATGATATTGTTTTGAACCATAAAGATGTTACCATTCAATACTTCTACAACTTGCTTTGAATTGTTCAGTAAAATACAATTATCATAGCCATTTTCTTTTGCATAGATACTTCCTACCACATTAATAATTTTATTATTGGTCTTAAGTGTTGAAAGCATATCCGGATTTACAAGAAAATCCTTAAATAGATCCACTCTGTAGGGGTAATTGTCCAATATAAAAAATGGTGAACCTAAGGGCTCGGCTTCAATCCCGTAAGAAATAGTGTTGTTTTTAGGCAAATACAACCCTCCATTATTCCTAAACACAGTTAAACGAACACGTGCTGTATCGTTTTCCAAATTATTCGTGCGAACCGTGCCAATTAATTGTTCTTCCAAAAATTCCATAGTAAAATCCATGGGTATTTCCATACGAAGTATACGCATTGAGGCCATTAGCCTAAGATAGTGGTCTTCCCAAAAAAATATCTTGCCATTCACGACACGGATAGTCTCAAAAAGAGCATCCCCATAACGGAATCCCCTATTTTCCTGATTCATATAAAAAGAATCGTTTGGGAGAAACTTCCCGTTAAAATTGATCATAAAAAAAGCCTTGAAAATTCAAGGCCAAATATACATTATATTATAGAAAATTATTAGGAAGATCCCAAAACCTGTTTTAAATCCGATACTTGATTTTCCCATAGCATCTTTGCTTCATCCAATTCATCTTCATCCGCAAAATCGGTTATAAACAATGAAACATCCTTTGTGATTTCATCTACAATGATCTTCATTTCAAAGAAGCTATCATCCTCTTCTTCTGTCCAAGTAAATTTTACAAATTCATCGCTCTTCTTTTTCAAAAGTTTGGCCTGTTCCTCAGAACCGTCCCATATAAAGCTGAACATTTCGCCTCTAGAGTTTACATTGTCCGCAAACCACTCGGATAGGCCCGATGGAGTGGACAAATATTGATAAAGTAATTGTGGTGATGATTGTATTACAAACTCTATTTCGTATTTAATTTTATCGCTCATTCAAATTAGTATTTACACTGGGCAATATATATATTTATAAATGATAAAAAAATAAAACACCAATAATATTTTTAGTGGTCTATAGTTGACGGGGAAGAAATTAAACTTTATATTTGCAGCCGTTTTCAAAACCGATGGCGAGGTAGCTCAGCTGGTTAGAGCGTCGGATTCATAACCCGGAGGTCGCGGGATCGTGCCCCGCTCTCGCTACATCTCTTACTCCTAGTAAAATCAACGGATTGGGTACTCCCAATCCGTTTTTTTATGTCTTCAATTTCCTTACTTTTACGTACCGTACACGAAAACGTACACGTTTTTAACATGAAAGGCAATTTTTCAGAACCTAAGATCTATACTGGTGGAATAGATCCCAAAAAGTGGTCGTCACTGACCAAAGCAGAACAAAAAGAGGCCATTCAAAAAGATTGGTATTTGTATTATTCCTTTCGGGATTCGTTAACTGGGCATCTAAAAAGACAGCCCAATATCAAGGGTGGGGCCAATAAATACAAAAATAAAAAGGACCGATTAGCTTTTCTGAGAACCTTACAGCGCAACCTAACTTTGCTTTTGGAAGCGGGCTTTAACCCATACCAGGATAATTCAGAGCTTGAAAAAAAATTCCTAAATATAGAACCCGCAACTCAACCTATCCGCTCTGAAGAAACCATTTCAAAAAGTGAAAACGAACAACTTATTGATGCGGAAATTATGACGGTAATTTCCGCTTTTGAACTTGGCTTGGCAACCAAACAACAAGTACTCAACGGAAACTCCTATCCAAAATTTAAAAGTCATATCAACAGATTTCTAATTTGGTTGGAAAAAGGATCCATGACGGAAAAACCGATCGGCTCCATTACAAAAAAGACAGTTGTCCTTTATCTGAACTCTGTACTGCAACGATCCAGCGCCATAAACAGAAACAATGCCAGGACCAATTTAAGTTCATTGTTCCAGACCTTTGAGGACAATGAACTCATAACGGAAAATTTTGTCAAGAAAATTAACAAACTCAATACCACACCAACCAGAAATAAAACCTATACACCTCAACTTCAGAAAGATATTGACCAATATCTGAAAGAAAAAGATCCTTTAATGTTATTATTTGTACAATTCATATCCTTTAATTATTTAAGGCCAATTGAGGTATGCAGATTACAATTAAAGGATATAGATCTATTAGACAAGAAAATATATATACGTGCAAAAAACAGCCCTGTCAAAATAAAGATTATTCCAGAAATTCTTATCAATGAACTGCCAGATCTATCAAAATACGATAAAGAACATTTCCTTTTTACTCCCAAGGGAATCGGGGGCATTTGGGACGTTTCCGAAACGGACAAAAGAAACTATTTTTCAAAACGTTTTAAAAAGGTCAAGGACCATTTTAATCTTGGAAAAGAGTATGGCCTATATAGTTTTAGACATACCTTCATTACCATTTTGTACCGTGAGTTGGCAAAGCAATCATCCCCTTTTGAAACAAAAAGTAAATTGATGCTTATAACGGGGCACAATTCAATGACAGCACTTGACAAATACTTAAGGAATATTGACGCCGCCCTACCGGAGGATTATTCACAATTATTATACAATTCGAACAAATGACATATATTTCATTGATTTTTATAGTTAGAAATTTATGAAACAGGGTAATTAACTGCACTTTTCGAAATAGAACATAAAAACAGAGTTGACCAATGAAATATCTGGGGTGTCTAAAAAAAGAGGATTTTGAACCATTATCACAGCATGATAAAAATACGTTGTTGGTTTCCAAGGGGATTTTCGAAACTTCTTATTCCATTAAGATCCCACGCAATGGAACACCAGTTGCCCTGGCTCCCTCCAAGGAGAACG
>CAXMOE010000080.1:0-11810 GCA_964194835.1 uncultured Flavobacteriaceae bacterium
CGGGCACCTTAACCTTTACCCGCATTAGGTCTAGTTGTTCCACGGATGATTTTTTAAGGGATACCCGAGTATCGGTGTCATAAAATGCAAGTGAAAAAATGGCATCAACGCCATAGGTTTCGCATATCGATTCAATTGTAGCCCAAGAAATGGCGGTGGGTAAAACGTCTATTCCTTTTATCACTTCGGGCACACTGCCCAATATCCGTATGGTATCAAAGCGTTTATCCTTTAACAATTCATCAAATAAGCCAGCGATTGCGGCATTTGTGCCTTCCGTTGCAAGTATTTGATCTTCGGTAGATACAATTTGATCGATACCGTCCTGGTTTACCTTTCCCTCCGACGGTATGCTTCTGTTGATTATACCTATTCTTTTTATATTATGGGAGAGATCTACCGGAGCCGGCTCCATGGTATTCAGCGTAAGTTGATGGGTAGTACTACAGCTCACAAGAACCGATAATAAACCTACAACTATAAAACTTAAAAAAAACTTTCTCATGCTATGCTTTATTAAATATGTCTCTTAGGAATCTTCCAGAACACTTTAATTCTAACTATTAAACACATTTTATACCCAAAATATTGTATTAAGGCATTAAATCGCAACCGAATGCAATTACCAATTAGCAGTGATTATTAATGGAGTTGGTTTGGCTAGTAGCAAGGATATTAGCTTGTGGTTTCCCATTTCACCTCTATTCCATACCTTTGCAATCGTTAAAAAGTAATGATGGATAACATTAAGCCCAAGACCCTTCAGGATTTGGAATTTTATACCGTCTTGGACCAACTGGTGCAGCGTTGCAATACAGAATTGGGAAAAGAACGTGCATTGTCCATTGCCCCTTTACAAAGTAAAGATGCCGTTATAAAAGCCTTGGGGCAAACTTCAGAATATTTGTCTTCCTACACCAATGACAATCGCATCCCTAATCATGGTTTTGATGCCATTACACGTGAGTTAAAACTACTGCAAGTAGATAATACTACTTTGGAAATAAGTGGCTTTAGTAGAATTGGCACTATTTGTACAACTATCTCGACCCATAAAAAGTATTTTAAAAAATTTAAGGAGTATTACCCACTGTTATTCGATTTGGCCGAGGAAATAGCTTTAAATGCCGAAATACCAAAGCATGTTGATGTAGTTATAGACCGCTTTGGAGAGATAAAGGATAGGGCTTCTGACAATTTGTGGTCTATCCGTCAGGAGATCAATACCGTGAAAGGAAAAATAAATCAAAGCTTTAACACAGCATTGCAAAAGTATCAAACTGCTGATTTTTTGGATGAAATCCGAGAGTCTGTCGTTGACAATAGGCGGGTTCTTGCAGTAAAGTCCATGTACCGAAAAAAAATTAAAGGTGCCCTAATGGGAGCATCTAAAACGGGAAGCATTGTTTATATAGAACCGGATGCAACATTGCACTATAGTCGGGAACTGAATAATTGGGAATTTGAAGAAAAAGAGGAAGTTCAAAAGATTCTGAATGAACTAACCGATCACATAAGGCCATTTGCCCCATTATTGGCTTCCTACCAGGATTATCTCACGCATATTGATATTACAGCCGCAAAAGCAAAATACGCCTCTGAGATGAATGCGCTAATGCCTAATTTTAGTGATAAAAGAGAGATGGAGCTACGAAATGCTTACCATCCTCTTTTATATCTTACCAACAAAAGAAAAGGAGAGAAAACCTATCCCCAGACCATTTCACTACATCCCGAAAATAGGATTATTGTAATTTCCGGGCCGAATGCAGGTGGCAAAAGCATCACCTTGAAAACCATTGGTCTATTACAGCTAATGTTACAAAGTGGCTTTTTGATTCCCGTCCATGAACGCAGTACGGTAACTCTTTTTGACAAGGTTTTGACCGATATTGGTGATAATCAATCCATTGAAAACCATTTGAGCACCTATAGTTATAGACTAAAAAACATGAATTCCTTTCTTAGGAAGTGTAACGACAATACCTTGTTTTTGATTGATGAGTTTGGTACTGGCAGTGATCCTGAACTGGGCGGCGCCCTGGCAGAAACATTTTTGGAGGTTTTTTATGAACGGGGCGCTTATGGGGTTATCACTACCCACTACGCCAACCTGAAATTATTAGCCAATGAGTTGCCTCATGTTACCAATGCCAATATGTTGTTCGATTCAAGGACCCTGGAACCTACCTACCAATTAATTTTGGGCCAAGCAGGTAGTTCCTTTACTTTTGAAGTGGCCCAGAAAAATGGAATCCCCTATAGTCTTATCAATAAATCCAAGAAAAAAATAGAACGAGGTAAAGTCCGTTTTGATGCCACTATTGCCAAGTTGCAAAAAGAACGTAGTAAAATGGAAAAAACAGGTTCCAGACTGCAAGAAGAAGAGTCTAGAGCCAAAGAAGAGGCCAAGCGTCTGGAACAATTGAATTCACGTATTAAATCCAAATTAGAAAACTACCAAGAATTGTATGACCATAACCAGCGTATGATTTATTTGGGAAATAAGATCAACGACGTAGCACAGCGTTATTTTCAGGACAACAAGAAACGTCCGTTGGTTTCAGAGTTATTGCGTATAGTGGAAACTGAGAACAGCAAGCGCAAGAAAAAATCGGCACACGAACTAAAAACACAAAAAGAAAAGAAGTCCAAGGTAGAGCAGGAAGTGGTGCAAGAAGTAAAGATCATCCGTGAAAAGAAAAAAATAGAAAAGAAAAAAGTTGAAATACAAGAAAAGTTAAAACCCCTTCCTATTTTTAAAATAGGTGACCGGGTACGCATGATCGACGGTAAGGCCATTGGAAGTATTGATAGTTTGGAAAAAAATAAGGCTATTGTAAATTATGGAGTCTTCACGACCAATGTTAGCGTAGATCAACTGGAGCTGGTGCAGGCCAAAAAAAAATAAACGCCAATGGATGAAATTCAAGATAAAAAAATCATTCTTTTCGATGGTGTTTGCAATTTATGTAATCGTTCAATAAACTATGTTATTAAACATGACAAAAAGGACGCGTTTCGATTTGCTGCCCTACAAAGTGAAACTGGAAATAAGCTTATTGCACAGCGAAATATAGATACAACCAAAATAGATTCAATACTACTTTTAGATCCCAACATTGCCTATTATACCAAATCCACTGCTGCTCTAAAGATAGGTAGAACCTTTGGCGGTGGATGGCAGTTATTGGCTGTCCTTGAATGGATTCCAGAGGTCTTTAGGGATTGGATCTATGATGTAGTTGCCAAAAATCGTTACCGATGGTTTGGGAAAAGAGATCAATGTATGATACCCACTCCTGAACTGAAATCCAAGTTTTTGGAATAACCAATTCCTTTTACTTTAATTGGTTTAAAATAAAATCCAAGGTTTTATTGGTGTTCTGGTTGTGCTTGTACGCCAAATTGTTTGACACTTTTTCCATACGCCTGATTAGCGTAGAAAATGCACAGGTAACACTGTTACGTATGGTAAGATTGGTTGGACCGCACAAGACGACTCCGTGATTTCTTAAACACATTTATGGATCAATTCCAAACTAGTGTCATTCTCGGAATCTATTTCTTACCATGGATACATTAAAAAACAGATGTTCATTTTATGCGGTTTTTAAGTTCTAATTAACTTCATCATAATGGTCATCCCAATCTTTAATCTTGGGTTCGCCCAATTTTCCAATAGATTTCGCTACTACCATGGATACGGTGGCATCTCCAGTTATGTTCACTACAGTTCTACACATATCGAGAGGCCGGTCTACGGCAAATATTAATGCCAGGCCTATGGCCAATTTATCTGCTGGAAAACCTATAGCTTCCAACACAATGACCAACATCACCATGCCAGCACCTGGAACTGCTGCAGACCCAATGGACGCCAACAGGGCTGTAAGCACAATAGTCAACTGATCCCCAAACGTTAGATCAAAACCCAATGCCTGTGAAATAAATACGGCCGCTACTCCCTGATATAAACTCGTACCATCCATATTAATGGTTGCCCCTACAGGCAGTACAAAACTGGTTACCTCCTTATCTACCCCAATATGCTCTTCAACCCTTTCCATGGTCACTGGTAATGTAGCGGCACTGGAACTGGTGGAAAATCCTAACAATTGCGCTGGACTTATTTCTTTTAAAAACCAAAAAGGGTTCTTTTTGGTATAAACTGCAACAACAGTACAATAAAATACTATCATTAAGAACAATCCGAGTACCACAACTCCTGAATACTTGAGCAATGCCAGCAACAAGTCGGGGTCACTTGAGGAGACAACAACGTTTGCAAGTAATGCAAAGACTGCAACAGGTGCGGTAAGCATGATCAAATCGACCATTTTGAGCACCACATCATTGAGGGCATCAAAAAAGTTCTTCATTGGTTTTGCTTTTTCCTCACCGATCAATAACATTGAGATTCCGAATATGATAGTGAAAAATATGACCTGAAGCATAAGACTGTTGTCGCCCAAAGCTGCAAAAACATTGTCGGGCACCATATCTTCCAAAAATTGTAACGGGCCACTTTCCTTCTGCCTAGAGGCTTCTTCCAATTTAGATGTTACACCGCTATCGTTGGCATAAGTATTTGTAATCTTGGTAATGGTCTCTTCTGAAATGCCATCACCTGGCTGCATTAAGTTTACTAATCCAAGTCCAATGGAAATGGCAATTACTGTAGTTGAAATATATATACCAATGGTGCGCAAGCCGATATCCCTGAATTTTGAAATATCCTTTAAGTCCGAAATACCCTTGATCAAAGAAGCCAGTATCAAGGGGATTGCAATAAGTTTCAATAGCTTAACAAAGATGGTACCCAATGGTTTGATCCAGTCTAAAACAAATTCCTTGCCCCAACCTGTTTGTAACATCATATAGCCAAAAAGCAGTCCAAGGACCATTCCGATAAGAATCTGCCAATGCAATTCCAACTTCCTCATAAATATAATTTAGGACGGTAAGATAGTATTTTGGCAGGTAAACCCCTAAAAAGGAAGTCTATAATTTAATGGTCCTGTTAAGAAGGGAATAATCAGCCAAAACCAGGGCTGCCATTGCCTCTACAATGGGTACTGCCCGAGGCACAACACAGGGATCGTGACGTCCTTTCCCTTTGGTAGTGACTTTATTGCCTTCTTTGTCAATGGTCTCATATGCTTGAATAACGGTAGCTACAGGCTTAAAAGCAACATTGAAATAGATGTCCATTCCATTACTTATACCTCCTTGAATACCTCCACTGTGGTTTGTTTTTGTGGACCCGTCCTGATTGAATTGATCATTATGTTCACTACCCTTCATTTTTACACCCTCAAACCCACTGCCAAACTCAAAGCCCTTGACGGCATTTATGGATAACATAGCTTTTCCCAATTCGGCATGTAATTTATCAAAAACAGGTTCGCCAAGACCGATTGGTACATTTTGAATCACACAAGTGATCACCCCTCCGATGGTATCTCCCTCTTTTCGAACATCTTTGATGTATTTTTCCATTTTTAAGGCAGTATCCGAATCTGGGCAACGCACCGGATTTGTCTCAGTTAGCGCTAGGTCTAAATCCTTATAGTCCTTCTCTAGTCGCATATTACCCACCTGTGACACGAAAGCATTAATTTTAATTGAGGACAGCAGTTGTTTGGCAATAGCGCCTGCCACTACCCTACTGGCAGTTTCACGGGCAGAACTACGCCCCCCGCCCCTATAGTCACGAAAACCATATTTTTGGTCATATACATAATCGGCATGTGATGGCCTATAGGAATCCTTGATGTGTGAATAATCGTGGGATTTTTGATTGGTGTTATGTATAGCAAAGCCAATTGGTGTTCCGGTGGTCTTTCCTTCAAAAATTCCTGAATAAAACTCAACCATATCAGGTTCCTTACGTTGTGTAACTATAGCTGACTGGCCTGGTTTACGCCTTTCCAACTCCTGTTGTACCTCTTCAAGATTGAGAGTTAGACCAGCAGGGCATCCATCGAGCACACCACCAATGGCTACACCATGGGACTCCCCAAAGGTTGTTAGTTTAAAAAGGGTTCCAAAAGTATTGCCCGCCATAGGATTTTATTTCGCCCAAAGGTAATTTTTAAATAATCCAAAACCAAAAATTCCCATACAGTTAATCTCGCAGTAAACTACATATTGTCGAATTCAAACAAACTTAACCCTGTGTCCGATAACTACGAGCAAATATTCATGTGTACAAACGAGATTTAACTAGACTAAGGCCTGTTTTAATATTGTGATTGGGTGAAGTGCTTTACGCTGGGTTCCATCATAAATTTGATGCCTACAACTCGTGCCGTTTGCCGCTATGATTACGTCTTTATTTGATTTTCGTACCGACGGAAACAACTTCAGTTCCCCAATCTTCATACTCACTTCGTAGTGCTCCTTTTCATAACCAAACGAACCAGCCATTCCACAACATCCCGAACTGATTATAGACACTGTATAGTTGTCAGGGAGATTCAGTACATCAAAGGTGACTTTTTGATTGGACAAGGCTTTTTGGTGGCAATGATTATGTATTTTGACCGTCTTGGCGTCCTTGGTAAAATGGTTTGATGTTATGTGTCCCTGTTGAATTTCCGATGCCAAAAATTCCTCTATTAAATATGAATGGTTGGCAATTGACTCAGCCATTGATTTATCTGCTGACAATCGTTTATACTCGTCCCGAAAAGTTAATATGGCAGAAGGCTCTAGTCCTACAATGGGTAATCCTTCTTCAGCATAAGCCCATAATTTAACACTGTTTTTTAAGGCAAGCCTTTTGGCCTGTTTTAAAAATCCTTTCGACAGGTAGGTTCGTCCACTTTCTGCATAAAAAAGCACTACCTCATAACCCAATTTGGACAACACCGCAATTGCATCCTTACCCACTTCAATATCCATATAACGGGTAAATTCATCAATAAATAAAACAACTTTTTTATGTTTTGTAATTCCTTTATTGTTAACTGATTGTAGATATTTATCGAAATTATACCTTGATACCTTTGGCAAACTCCGCTCCTCAGCTACACCGGTCGTTTTCTTAAGTAATTTCCCTAAAAATTTTGACCCATAGATCATGTTGGTCAGCCCGGCCACGACACTTCCCAAACTATTGAGTTTTGTATTATAGGCAAACAGTTTGTTTCGTAACGAATACCCGTTTTCTTCTTGATATTGATATAAAAATTCTGCCTTTAGGGTAGCCACATCCACATTGCTGGGGCATTCGCTGGCACATGCCTTGCAGCTGAGACAAAGATCAAAGACTTCTTTAAGCTCTGGTTGGTTGAACCTATTTGGTTTTGATGAGTTGGTTAAAAACTCCCGTAGGGCATTTGCCCGACCCCTAGTGGTGTCCTTTTCATTTTTAGTGGCGTGATAGCTGGGGCACATGGCTCCAGGCATGTGATGGGTTTTTCTACAGTCTCCACTTCCATTACATTTTTCCGCTGCCTTTAATATCCCTTCACTATCGGAAAAATCCATAAGGGTTTTTATTTCCGGCTCTTTTCGATCAACATCATAACGAAACGACTGATCCATGGGATAGGCATCCACAATTTTCCCAGGATTAAGGATATTATTTGGGTCGAAATGGGATTTGATACGTTTCAACAATTCATAATTTTTCTTCCCAATCATTAAAGGAATAAACTCGGCCCTCACTATTCCGTCTCCATGCTCTCCACTAAAAGACCCATTATATTTCTTGGTAAGCTTGGCCACATCAGTAGTTATGGATCTAAATAAGGCCACATCCTCTGTTTTTTTTAGGTTTAGTATGGGGCGTAAGTGAAGTTCCCCAGCTCCTGCATGGGCATAATACACAGCATCTTGTCCATAAGTTTTCATTATTTCGCTGAACTCACCAATAAAGTTCTTTAGATCCTCCAAAGCTACTGCAGTATCTTCAATACAAGCCACTGCCTTGCGGTCACCGACCATATTACCCAAAAGACCCAAACCAGCTTTACGTAGTTCAATGGCTTTGTTGATGTCACTACCTATTAGTATTGGATGGGCATAACTCAGACCCGAATCATTGATGCTGGTCAACAATTTATCCAATTGTTCTTTCAGGAGCTCTTCACTACTGGCCTTAACCTCAAGCATCAACAATGCCGCAGGATCCCCTTCCACAAAAAAACGATTGGCAAGTTGTGCCCTATTGTTTTTGGTGCAGTCTAGTATTACCTTGTCCATCATCTCGCACAACTGCAAGCTATGTTGCATTACTGGAGCAACATCACTTAAACAATCCTCCAATGTATTGTAATGTGTTACCACCATAGCTGAATGTTTAGGTGGCAACTCATCCAGTTGCAAGGTTATCTCGGTAGTAAAAGCCAATGTACCTTCACTTCCACTCAATAATTTACATAGATTTATATGCTCATTTTCCCCACCGAAAACAGTGTTTTTAAGGAGTTCATCCACCGCATATCCAGTATTTCTTCTATGTATAATCGGTTTGGGGAATTCTTTAACTATTTCTACTTGTACTTTCTTGGATTTAAGTTCTTTGTATATATTTTTATAAATATTTCCTTCAAGTGTATTCAGTGTCGCCTTCTCATGGAATTCTTCTGATGTAAGATCCTTAAATTCCACCTCACTCCCATCGGAAAGTATTGTTTTCAGCGAAATCACTTTATCACGGGTAACACCGTATTGTATAGAAGTAGTTCCAGAAGAATTGTTTCCCACCATTCCGCCTATCATGCATCGATTTGAGGTCGAAGTATTAGGCCCAAAAAAAAGTTCATGAGGTGCCAAATATTGGTTCAGCTCATCCCTAATTACCCCGGGTTGCACAACAACCCTTTTTCTTTTCTGATCTAGATTTACAATGTCGGTAAAATGTTTGGATACATCTACTACTATGCCATCTCCCACACATTGCCCTGCCAAGGAGGTTCCAGCAGTTCTTGGTATTAGGCCAATTTTGTGTTTTTGACCAAAAAGAACAAGTTTTTTAAAATCAGATTTATTCTTGGGATATGCCACGGCCAAAGGCATTTTGCGGTATACCGACGCATCTGTAGCGTATAATGTGGTAGTTAGCTTGTCACTTTTAAATTCCCCTTCTAAGCTCCCTTCTAATACTTTAAGTAAATTTTTATCCAACTTGGAACAATTTTGGAAACAAATTTAAGTTATTATAGTTTGGACGTAATAATCAAACGTCCATTTTTAAGTAAATTTAAATGTAAAATAAAAACTTATGAGAATTCTTAAATTATTTACCGCGCTTTTATTCCTTACCTCAATATCTGCTGGTGCACAAGAAATATCGGATCATGCCCTTGGTCTCCGTCTTGGGGACAGTGATGGTTTTGGAGCGGAAATTTCTTATCAAAAAGCAATTGCACGATATAACCGATTGGAGGTAGATTTGGGATGGCGTGATAGCAGGGATTTTGATGCCTTTAAACTTGCCGGTGTTTATCAGTGGATCCATTCACTTGACGGAAACTTCAACTGGTACTATGGTGTTGGTGGGGGATTAGGAAGTGTCGATTTTCCAGCAGGCAGTAACGTTGACGGTGGTTTATTCGTGTTTGGGGCAGGTGACATAGGTGTGGAGTATAACTTTGATATACCCTTGCTCATATCCCTGGATTTTAGACCTGAAATTGGACTGGTAGGATATGATGACTTTTCCGATAATTTTGATTTTGATATTGCCCTAGGTATACGATACCAGTTTTAAGGTTTTATATCCATAAATTGGCACAAGCCATTGACATATAAGAGTATGTTAATGGCTTTTTTTATATGCGATATATAAGTACATTTGCTGCATTAAATAAACTGTGATGAGAAAATATTTATTGTGCGCATGCGCTCTTATAACAATAGTTGGATGCAATAACAACCCTGATGGATTTACCATAAATGGGACGCTTACCGGTGAACTTGAAAATGGCACTAGGCTTTTCTTGAAAAAAACCAACGAAATAAACCAGCCGATTGATGTTGACACTACCACCGTGGAAAATGGGATCTTCTCTTTTACTGGTAAAGCCGGGGCACCGGAATTACATTATATATTTATCGATAAATCTAATGGCAATATACCATTGATCATAGAAAATGGGAACATTGAAATAACCACTCAAAAGGATAGCTTAGGTTTCGCCAAAATAAAAGGAACTCTCCAAAACGATCTTTTTGCTGATTTTATGGATGGCTCCAGGGCCATATCTTCAAAAGCAATTTCAATTAACCAAGACCTTCAGAGAGCAAGTAGTGTTAAGGATACTGCAACTTTAAATTCCCTGCGGGAAGAATTTTTTGAACTTCAGGACGAGGCAAAGAACTTTGAACTCGACTTTGCGAAAAATAACCCGAATGCATTGGTCTCTGCCTTGATTATAGATAAGGCTCTTGGCTCCAAATCTGTGCCGGAAAAGGAAGTAATGGAGATGTACGAAGCTCTAACTCCTGAAATCAAAGAAACCAAGGCCGCAAAAAAATTATTGGAAAAATTGGAAAAAGGCAAAAGCACATCTGTTGGTGCCAAAGCCCCCAACTTTTCGGCGCCTACTCCCACTGGAGAGGAGTTGGCACTAAACGACGTATTGGGAAAGGCAACGATCTTGGATTTTTGGGCAGCCTGGTGCAAGCCGTGCCGTGCAGAAAACCCCAATGTAGTTAGAGTGTATAAAGAATACCATGATAAGGGCCTGAATATACTTGGGGTTTCAATGGATAGAAAAGCGGAAGATTGGAAAAAAGCCATTGCCGATGATGGGCTTACCTGGAACCATGTATCAAACGTGGACTACTTCGATGAAATTGCAAAGCTCTATAACGTGAATGCCATTCCAGCTACTTTTATATTGGATGAAAATGGAGTTATCGTTGCAAAAAATCTAAGGGGTCCTGCCTTGGAAGCAAAGATAGCGGAGATGCTAAATTAAAATTAGAATACTATAGAAAAGGCCCGAAACAGTTACGTTTCGGGCCTTTTCTATTGAAGGGGATATCTTTTAACGCTTAAAAAGAACTTTTTACATCTTCGAAATTCCCAACGACCTCAGCACTATCTGACTTAGTTACTGTTCCAAATATGTTTACAACAGAGTTATCTCCGATAAATTCCAATGTCGCCCCATCACCAAGTATTAAATCCCCATAAATGGTAAGATTTCCTTCTACTCTAAAAGTGGCTCCCTCCTCAATAATTATATCTTTTCTTTTCTTGTTTTTTCCTACCACATAGGTACCATTCATTTCAAACAAAGCAAAACTATTGATAAATGTGTCGTTTTTAACTGTCCAGGAACCACAAAGTAATAGGGAGCCATTAATATTTACATTATTGAACCGTTTGTTACCCCTGTAGGCAAGATCATCACCTTGATTTATATTAAGATTTGCGCTTCCTTCGTATATGGGAAATGTAGCACAGATTGCAGCTAGACTTTGTGAAGGTTTGTTCAATTTTACAATTTGAAGTCCTTTTTTTCCAGAAGCGGCAAATATATAATCTCCCTTGGATTGTACGTAGTTAATTGACCCCTCAAGCTGAATGACACCAAATAAATCTGTATTATCTCCATTATCTTCAGACAGACAAAGACCAGCCCCGCCATTGGCCATCAATAATATATTTTCGTTGAATGCAACCGCGTTGGTAACTATGTCCCCACTCTCTGCGTCTTCTGGGCTGATCAATATTGGAACATACTCCAAAAAATTACCTGTGGTATAATTGTATACCCCAGCCCCTTTGGTTCCCTCAGAAACAATGATATGATCACCTGAAAAATCTATAGTTCTTTTTGCGATTC
>CAXMOE010000081.1:0-11531 GCA_964194835.1 uncultured Flavobacteriaceae bacterium
CCAACTTCATCTTGTTAAGTAAAGAAATAGAAGACAATCACTTAAATGATCTGGGCAAAGGCGTGTTATCCTTTACGCCACTTTTTGGTGATTTCAAAAACATGGTTCAGAATTGCAGCTTCTTTATCATCAAAAGTAACACCACGGCGTTCCATCATTACTTTGGCAGTTTCAAATGCTTTTTTGGGCTGATAAGTAGAAAACCCTGAAGCCCCTCCCCAACTAAAACTGGGTATAAAATTTCTAGGGAAGCCCGGTACATAAATATTGGCATTAACCCCTATGACTGTTCCCGTATTGAACATTGTATTAATGGCGGTCTTACTGTGATCCCCCATCATAAGGCCACAAAACTGCAGCCCCGTGTGATTAAAACTCTCTGTCTCATAATTCCACAAGCGTACTTTGGCATAATTATTTTTAAGATTGGAATTATTGGAGTCCGCCCCAATGTTGCACCATTCCCCTAAGACAGAATTTCCCAAATAACCATCATGTCCTTTACTGCTATATCCAAATATTACAGAGTTATTTATCTCACCACATACCTTACTATAAGGGCCAACAGTGGTGGGTCCATAAATTTTGGCGCCCATTTTAACCACGGCCTTTTCACATAAAGCAAAGCCTCCACGAATTAAATTTCCCTCCCACACCTCTGAATTCTTTCCCAGGTAGATTGGGCCATCAGCAGCATTCAATATACTATACTCTACCTTGGCTCCCTCTTCCAAAAAAATATTATCAGGATTGATTACACTGTTGGTCGCAGAAATTGGCTCACTTTTTCGTCCCAGGGTGATCAAATCAAAATCGGCCTGCAATGCTTCACCATTTTTGGAAAAAATATCCCAGGTTTTCTCAATTCGCAAAACATCCTCTTGATATTCAATAGATCTATATGTAGAGAAATCTACTTTCTCCTGTGTTTCCTTAGTGTAAAAGGCGATTACCTCCTCACCTAAAAAAATAGCCTCATTTTCTTTTAGCCCTTGAACCTGATCCACCAAACTCCTGTTAGGCAAAAAAGATGCATTAATCAGTATGTTTTCATCCATTTCCACCATCGGAAATTTATCGGAAAGATAGTCTTCCGTAACAGTTGTAATGGTATTACCCAAGTACATTTCCCATTTCTCTCGAATGGTAAGGATACCAATTCTAATATCCGCCACAGGTCTTGTAAAAGTAAAGGGCAATAGAGCATCTCTTACCGTACCATCAAAAAGAATATAATTCATAGGTTGGAATTTTAGTAAAAATAAAAAAAGTCACGCTCCGATAATAATCAGAACGTGACTTTAATTGCATTCAAAAGAAAAAACTATTCCTTTTTGAATTTTTTATACTTGTTTTTAAACTTATCAATACGACCTGCAGTATCTATCAATTTAGATTTGCCTGTGTAAAATGGGTGTGACGTCCTTGAAATCTCCAATTTAACCAATGGATATTCAATTCCATCAACTTCCAAAGTTTCTTTTGTACTTGCTGTAGACTTAGTAAGGAAAACATCTTCATTTGACATGTCCTTGAACGCTACTAATCTATAATTCTCTGGGTGTATATCTTTTCTCATCGTAAAAAACTTTAAACCTTCTATTTTAAGAGGTGCAAATTTAAGTATTTTTCCTAAAACAACAATCTTAATCCTTAAAAAATAAAAATAAAAAATTGTAACTTTAAATTGTAACAATTCGAAAGGTACATCCACTAACAATAATAACAACTAAAAACCACAATTAAAATGGAAGAAAATCAACCAAAAACAGGAAAGTATGCCTTAACATTCGGACTCATACTTGGAGGAATCGGCATTGCATTTGCTTTAATTCTTTATTCAATGGACCTTCATTATCAAGGCGGAATGCCCGTGTTTGCCGTAAGCATTATTTTAACACTCGTTTTTATTATTCTGGGTATGATTCAGTTTAAAAAAGACAACAGTGGCTTAATGTCTTTTGGTCAAGCCTTGAAAATTGGTGTCGGAGTTTGTCTTATAGGTGGCATTGTTGGAATCTTTTTTAATCAAGTTATGCTAGGGGTCATAGATACTGAAATGATGTCAAAATCCATGGAATTTCAAAAAGGGCAACTAATGGAAACAACCAATTTAACAACAGAACAGATTAACGGCCAAATGGAGATGATTCAAAAATTTTCAACACCTACCATGCAAATTCTTTTTGGCCTTGTTTATACAATCGTAGTTGGGTTTTTAGCCTCTTTAATTCCTGCATTAATTTTAAAAAAGACAGAAAATATCAACTAATTTGTACTTTTGAATAGTTTTATCAGAAGTACCCTATGAATGTATCCATTGTAATCCCTTTACTTAACGAAGAAGAATCGTTACAAGAACTGTATGATTGGATTGTAAACGTAATGCAATCCAATCATTTTTTATATGAGATTCTTTTCATAGATGATGGCAGTACCGACGGTTCTTGGAATGTTATATCCAAATTATCCAAGGACAATAAAAATGTAAAGGGCATCCGCTTTCTTAAAAATTTCGGGAAGTCACAAGCTCTCCATGCCGGTTTTAAAGAAGCTCTGGGTGATGTGGTTATTACTATGGATGCCGACCTGCAAGACGATCCAGAGGAAATTCCGGAGCTTTACAATATGATCACTCAAGAGAAGTTTGATCTAGTATCCGGGTGGAAAAAGAAAAGGTATGATTCTGTTATCACGAAAAACATCCCCTCAAAATTATTCAATTGGGCGGCTAGAAGAACATCTGGAGTAAAATTGCATGATTTTAATTGCGGTTTAAAAGCCTATAGAAAGGATGTGATAAAAACAATTGAAGTTTCTGGCGCAATGCATAGATATATTCCTGTACTGGCCAAAAGTGCAGGGTTTTCAAAAATAAGTGAAAAAATAGTAAAGCATCAGGCAAGAAAATACGGTAAAACAAAATTTGGGATGGAACGATTTATAAATGGTTTTTTGGATTTGATCACTATTTGGTTTGTTTCCAAATTTGGTAGAAGGCCCATGCATCTTTTTGGTGCTCTCGGCGTGGTAATGTTCATAATCGGTTTTGGCTTTGCCCTATACCTTGGAATAGATAAATTGTTCATCAATCCCACGGGGCGACTAATTACCGAACAGCCACAATTTTTTATTGCCCTTACTGCCATGATTATTGGTACACAATTATTTCTAGCTGGGTTTTTGGGAGAAATTATGGTGCGTAACAGAAAAAATGAAACCCGCTATACCATTTCGGAAGAAATCAACCTTGCAAAGGGTTAAACATATTATTCTTTGTAATTTTATCGCCTAAAACAAACGTACTTTATAATATATGGATACTATTCAAAATACTGCCAAAACCTGGTTGACCGATTTTTTCGATTCCAACACCAAAAAGGAAATTGAAAATTTAATGCAGAACGATACCGAGGAATTAAAGGACAGGTTTTACAAAGACCTTGAATTTGGAACAGGTGGTATGCGGGGTATTATGGGTGTTGGCACCAATAGAATCAATAAATACACCTTGGGTAAAAACACACAGGGTTTAAGCAATTACTTAAAGAAATCATATCCGAACAAGGATTTAAAGGTGGTGATTGCCTATGATTGCAGACATAACAGTGATACCTTGGCCAAGACTGTGGCAAACGTATTTGCAGCAAATAACATAAAAGTATATCTCTTTTCAGAATTAAGGACCACACCCGAACTTTCATTTGCAGTCAGGCACCTTGGTTGCCATGCGGGGATTGTACTAACGGCATCCCACAATCCACCAGAATACAATGGTTATAAAGTGTACTGGACCGATGGAGGACAGATTGTTCCACCACAGGACGAAGAAATCATAGCGGAAATCAATACCTTAAATTTTGAAGATATCAATTTTAAGGCCAACGAAGACCTGATAGAACTGATAGACAAGGAAGTAGACGAGGCCTTCATAGATGCATCTGTGAAAAACGGAAGCTTTGATGCACAAGGCAAGGATAATTTTAAAATTGTATTTACTTCGTTGCACGGGACCTCAATTACCGCTATCCCTGAAGTTTTGAAACGTGCTGGATATAATAACGTAACCATCATTGAAGAGCAGGCTATTCCTGACGGGGATTTCCCTACTGTAAAATCTCCAAACCCCGAAGAGCCAGAGGCTTTGACCTTGGCGATTAAAAAAGCTGAGGAAATAGGTGCGGACATGGTGATTGGTACCGATCCTGATAGCGACCGATTGGGTATTGCAGTACGGAATTTGGAAGGCAAAATAGAATTGCTCAATGGCAACCAGACCATGATATTGATGACCAAGTTTCTCTTGGATAGGCGCAAAGAAAAAAGGTTGAAAGGAAATGAGTATATCGCCTCTACTATTGTCTCCACTCCCATGATGAGCGAATTGGCCAAAGCATATGGAATTGAATGTAAAATAACACTTACCGGTTTTAAATGGATTGCCAAGACGATCGTTGATTTTGAAAATAATGATTTCGTTGGTGGTGGTGAGGAAAGTTTTGGATTTATGGTAGGCGATTTTGTTCGCGATAAAGATGCGGTTACGGCTACCCTATTGGCCTGTGAAATAGGGGCAAACGCAAAAGCCAATGGAAGTTCGTTCTATGAAGATTTGATCGAATGTTATGTTGATTTTGGTTTTTTTAAGGAAAAACTTATCTCCTTGACCAAAAAAGGAATGAGCGGCGCCGAAGAAATTAAACAAATGATGGATGATTTTGACAATAATCCGGTAACTTCCATTGATGGATCTAAAGTGGTCTGGATAGAGAATTACAACACATCCATAGCTAAAAATATAATTACAGGACGAGAGAAAACAATAGACATTCCCAAATCCAATGTGTTGATATATATTGCTGAAGATGGTACTAGAATGGCGGCAAGACCGAGTGGTACAGAACCTAAAATAAAATTTTATTTCAGCATTAATGCTCCTTTGGACAATCCCGGGAACTTTAAAAAAGTTGATGGGAAATTGGACGATAAAATCACTAGAATCCTCAAGGAACTGAAATTGGATTAATGGAGTATTTCAAAAAAATTCTTCGCTACGCGAAACCCTATAAGAATTACGGTTTTTTAAACATTTTTTTTAATATTCTTTATGCCCTTTTTAGTGCACTTTCCTTTGCTGCACTGATTCCAATGCTGGATGTGCTCTTTGATCAAGGAAAAAAGACATATAAAGAACCTGTATACAGCAATTTGGGAAATCTTAAAGTATACCTTCAGGAATATGCCAATTATAGGGTAACCGCCTATTCTGCTGATGATGAAATGAAAGGTTTGATATTGGTCATTGGATTAGTTTTGGTCCTTTTTCTATTAAAGAACATCTTTAATTACTTGGCAATGTACTTTATTACGTTCTTAAGAAATGGGGTCTTAAAGGATGTTCGGAACAATATGTACAATAAGATAGTAGAGTTGCCCATATCGTATTATTCTGAAAAAAGAAAAGGGGATGTTATTGCCCGTATTACATCAGATGTATTGGAAATACAACATTCTTTTCTTTCCATTTTGGAACTAATAGTACGAGAACCTTTAACCATTCTTTTTACCATACTAATCATGTTTGGAATAAGCGCCAAACTTACCCTGTTTGTATTTATTTTTATTCCTTTGGCAGGGATGGTCATTTCAAGAATTGGTAAATCCCTAAAAAAGAAATCGGATCGAGTACAAAAAGAACAGGGGGAATTTTTGTCCATTGTAGAAGAAACGCTTAGTGGATTGCGGGTAATTAAAGCTTTTAATGCAGAATCAAGATTTGCGGACACCTTTAAAACATCCACGAAACGTTTTTTTAATTTCTCCAATAAATTACTGAACCGTCAAAACCTGGCATCCCCTACCGGGGAGTTTTTGGGAATCTTGGTAATTGGTGTATTGTTATGGTTTGGCGGAAAAATGGTTTTGGTTGATAAAACCTTGGACGCCTCATCTTTTATAGCTTATATGGCATTGGCCTATAATATTCTTACTCCGGCAAAGTCCATCAGTAAAGCTTCCTATCGTGTTAAAAAAGGAAATGCGGCCGCTGAACGTGTACTGGAAATTTTGGAAACGGAAAATTCGATTGTCGAAAAAGAAAAAGCTATTGTGAAATCTTCTTTTGACACAGAGATATCCCTTGAAAATGTTTCCTTCAAATATCAGGAAGAATTTGTGTTACATAAATTTAATTTAAATGTCCCCAAAGGTCATACCGTGGCTTTGGTAGGTCAATCTGGAAGTGGAAAAAGTACAATTGCTAATTTGGTTACTCGTTTTTATGATGTAAATGAGGGCGAGATTCAAATTGATGGAATTAACATTAAGGAACTGACAAAAAAATCGCTCCGGAATCTTATGGGCTTGGTAACGCAGGACTCTATTCTCTTTAATGACACCGTAAAGCACAACATTGCCTTAGGTAAAGAAAATGCAACGGAAGAAGAAATCATTTCTGCAGCCAAAATCGCCAATGCACATGAATTTATTGTTGAATTGCCCAATGGATATGACACCAATATTGGGGATGGCGGCAATAAATTGAGTGGAGGGCAAAAGCAACGCTTATCCATAGCGCGTGCCGTCTTAAAGAACCCACCTATTATGATTTTGGACGAAGCGACCTCAGCTTTGGATACGGAAAGTGAACGTCTCGTACAAGACGCATTGGAAAAAATGATGCAAAACAGGACTTCCATTGTTATTGCACATAGGCTTTCCACAATTCAGAACGCCAATACCATTGTGGTATTACAAAAAGGTAAAATAGTGGAACAGGGATCACATAGTGACCTATTGGCGATAAAGGGAGTTTATCATAAATTGGTGGATATGCAATCTTTTGGTTCCTGAATAGGGAATTAAACCTTTTGCACAAAATATGGTCTTACATCTAAATTTAAGTAATAAGCATTGATTGCCGAAGAAACTTTAGTTGATCAATTAAAGCAAAAAAAGACCCAGCAAAAGGCCTTTGAAGTATTGATCAATACCTATAAAGAGCGGTTGTATTGGCACGTCCGTAGGATTGTTGTGGACCATGACGATACGGATGATGTATTGCAGAACACTTTTATCAAGGTCTATCGCAATATTGATGGTTTTAAAGGGAATAGTAAACTGTATTCTTGGATGTATCGGATTGCAACTAATGAAGCCTTAACTTTTTTAAAGATCAAATCAAAAAAATTGGGTGTGAGCAGCGAAGAGCTACAAATTAAAATAGTTGCTAATCTGCAAGCAGATGTGTACTTTGAGGGAGACCAAATTCAACTAAAACTCCAAAAAGCCATTGCATCGCTGCCTGAAAAACAGAAATTGGTGTTCAATATGAAGTATTTTGAAGAATTGAAATATGACGAGATTTCAGATATATTAGATACCTCAGTGGGTGCATTAAAAGCATCCTATCACTTGGCCTCAAAAAAAATAGAAGCCTATCTTAAAGCAGATTAAACCTTTTGACCTTAAAATGGTCAAATTATAGTAATGAAAGAACAAGATAAACAAAAAGGTTTTAAAACCCCGAAGGGATACTTCGAAGGGTTTACTGACAAACTCCTTCATAATATAGACAAGGAAGCGTCTTCCATGCCCAAAGAAGATGGTTTTAGGGTACCTGATAATTATTTTGAAAAACTTAGCCGCGAAATTCTTCAAAAGCTAGATCAACAGGAAACTAAGGTTAAAGTACTACATCCCTACAGAAAATATTATTATGCCGCTGCCTCAATAGCAGCAATCCTGGTATTGGTGATTACTTTGCAATTTAACAAGGGGGAGGGCATTACTTTTGAAGATTTGGCCAATTCCGATATTGAGAGTTATTTTGATAACAACGAATTGGGACTTACATCGTATGAATTGGCCGAAGTGCTCGCAATAAATGAACTAGAAATATCTGATATTTTGGAAACTCAATTGAACGAAGAAAATATAATTGACTATTTGGATGATAACATTGATGATTTTGAAGAACTAAATCTTGAAAACGATGAGCTACAGTAAAAAAGGATGGATAGTTGTCCTATTATTAATGACCACAATGACCTTTTATGGTCAGCAAAGACCTGGTAAAGACAAAATTAAATCGCTCAAAATAGCCTTTATAACAGAACGATTGGATTTGACCAGTAAGGAAGCTCAGGCATTTTGGCCCATTTATAATGAACATGAATCCAAAATGGAAGCCTTACACCAGAAAGAGCGTAAACAGATCCGAAGTAAACTAAGAGATATCGAAACCATTTCCGATAAAGAAGCCTATAATTTGCTAGATCAGTATATGGATATGGAAGAACAAAAAAATAAAATGAACAGAGCATTTTTTGAACAACTGAGCAAGGTTCTCTCTGCTCAAAAAACTTTTTTATTGATAAAAACCGAAAAAGATTTTAAAAGACAGTTGATAAAACGCTTACGGGAGCGGCAACATGGAGGCAATTAAGCCGAAAATCGACAAAATGATAAAAAGGAAGCCAAATGGCTTCCTTTTTTATTAAACCTTCCAATAAATCTATAGTCCTAAAGCTATAAATCAATAAAATTAATGTTATGAGAAATTTAAAAGTAGTGTTACTGGTAATGATATTTCTAGGAGGCATGGCTGCTGTCAACGCCCAGAGAGTGGTAAAAATTTATCCGAAACACGGTGTAGTGGTGACAACACTCCATAAACCAAAAGTAATTGTACATAAAGGAGCAAGTTTCCACTTCTCAGAAGGGGTATGGTATAATATCCGAGGAAAAAAATATATAGTCTGTGCTCCTCCTGTGGGCATTACGGTGCGACATTTGCCAAGAGGTCACAAAGTTGTTAGGTATAAGGGTAGAAAATTGTATAAATACAAGGGTGTTTGGTACAAGAAAAAAGGAAGGGCATATATTATTGTCAACGTTTAGTTTGGTTTGATTTTGTTTGGTTTGTTAGTCAAAAAGGGAGGTGTTCATTACTTCCCTTTTTTTTATTTGAAAGTCAATTTTGCAATGCGGTTTTTTCCTGCTGCATATGCAATGGAATCATTTAAAAATTGGATAGTATAGAATGGTTCATCAGAAAGTGATGTCCAGGTCTTCCCAGTATCTTGGGAATAGGAAATTCCGGTAAAACCCAAAGCAATTATATCCTCACCGCCAGAATGAGGTATAAACTGCACACAACTCTTGTAGCCAGGGTCCATCTTATCTGCAAGAAGTTGCCATGATTTACCTCCATCCTTGGTAATCGATTTATTTCTTTGGTTATTTCTGGGCTCCGTATAATCTCCGCCAACGGCAATTCCAAGGTCTTGATCATAAAAATCAACAGAATAAATGCCCTGGGAGGGTTTATCCTTTGCAATTGGAGTTTCAAATACTTCCCATGTTTTACCTTTATCCCCGGAATGGTAAATTCTACTTTTGGTAGTGACTACCCATACATGATCGCCTTTGGTTTCTATGTTGGTATTACTTGCGGCAAAAGCTCCTTCTCCTTCCACCCCTTTGGGTAAGTCTGAACAGGTCAGTTTATCCCAGGTACTTCCCCCATCCCTCGTGATAATCACAGACAAACATCCGTTAGTACTATCCCCAATGGCTATTCCTTCATCATCATTCCAAAATTGCATGGAATCGTAAAATATAGTTGAACCTTCTTCTTTATAGACCAATTCCATTTTTCCGTTTTCCCCAGTCTTATACAGCAATGCCGGATTGGCCACGGAGAGCATGAAGAAGTTATTGGTAGTATGGGCCACTGCCCTAAATTCGGGCAAAATACTATCGTACTTCTGAACATTGGTCTTGGCTTTACCTGTACGGAAATCTACCAAGCCATAAATCCCATGGTTCGCGGCAAAAGCAACACTCCCATCCATTATTTCAATTGCCCGAATACTGAGTGAATCTTCAAAAACTACCTCTACCTCTACCGATTTAAATTCATGTGATGCTTCCCCCTTACTGCAGGAAACAATACCAAAAAGGAGGATGACCAAGCCTATATATTTCATTGACATTAATTTTTCCAAAAATAAGCGGATTCCCTACTAAAACAATACCTTTGCGGTCTTAAATTTTCACTATGCGATTACATAGAAATCTTGTGTTTGCGGTTATTGATGCACTAAACCTGATCTTCAATGAAGGGGAATATGCCGACAAGGTTGTACAAAAGGTGTTGAAATACGATAAACGTTGGGGCGCAAGGGACAGGGGTTTCATTGCAGAGACCACTTATGATATGGTACGATGGAAGCGTTTATATAGTGAGATTGCTGAGGTTAAAGCTCCCTATAGCAGACCAAAATTGTTTCGATTATTTGCTGTTTGGGCAGTACTTCGTGGAATAGAACTGCCAGATTGGAAACAACTTGAACCTACCCCTGAAAGAAGAATCAAAGGAAAATTTGATGAACTTTCAAAAATTAGAAAATTTAAGGAATCCATTCCTGACTGGTTGGATGAATTGGGAGTGAAAGCCCTAGGAGAAAAACGATGGAGCAAAGAGCTCAGTGCTTTGAACCGACAGGCCGATGTTATCCTTAGGACCAACACCTTAAAAACAAGCAAAGAGGATTTGCGGAAAATATTGTTGGAAGAAGGTGTAGATTCTGAATCTATCAACGGGCAACCTTACGCCCTGAAATTGAAGGAACGTGGAAATGTTTTTATCACAGAAGCCTTTAAAAAAGGATTTTTCGAAATACAGGATGCATCCTCGCAATTGGTAGCTCCCTTATTGGATGTTAAGCCAGGCCAGCGAGTGGTTGACACCTGTGCAGGCGCTGGTGGAAAAACCCTTCATTTGGCAGCACTAATGGAGAATAAAGGGCAGTTGATCGCATTGGATATTTATGATAGTAAACTAAAAGAACTTAAGCGACGTGCCAAACGAGATGGAGCACACAACGTAGAAACAAGAAGTATAGATTCCACCAAGGTTATCAAAAAACTATATGGAAGCGCTGATAGGGTCTTAATTGATGCGCCTTGTACCGGACTAGGTGTTTTACGGAGAAATCCAGACGCCAAATGGAAACTAACACCCGAGTTTTTGGATAAAATCACAGTAACCCAACAAGAAATTTTAAGGAGTTACAGTAAGATGGTGAAATCTGGAGGAAAGCTTGTTTATGCCACATGTTCTATCCTCCCTCAGGAAAATACGGACCAAGTCAAAAAGTTTTTGTCTTCAGAAGAGGGCAAGGAATTCAGTCTGGCCAAAGAAAAGAAAATCTACGCTTCAGAAAGTGGTTTTGATGGATTTTATATGGCGCTATTGGAGAAAAACGCTTAAGTTTTTCTATCCAAAAAAAAAACCACTCAAAGTGATATAGTCAAGCGATGTCCAAGAATATCGTGAACCCAATGAGTAATTAACAATCCGTATTAAAAACTGTTAACTTTTCTCCTTAAAAAACCCACATTAAAAACGTAAATTTGTAGCTTCTTAAACCAAACAATTGACGAATTCAATGATTCATTTCTTCGGGGACATCAAGAGTAAGATTTTTGCAGTCCATACCCATCAGGAGCTTTCTCAAGAAGAC
>CAXMOE010000082.1:0-5534 GCA_964194835.1 uncultured Flavobacteriaceae bacterium
TGGAAGGAATGCAAGAAGCCAAGAAAAGAACAGGCCAAGGCAAGCCTGTATGTGTTTTATTACATACTGTTATGGGTAATGGTGTAGATTTTATGATGTATACCCATGCTTGGCACGGCAAGGCACCCAGTGACGAGCAATTGGCAACGGCACTGGATCAAAACCCAGAAACACTTGGCGACTATTAACCAACCAACAATCCCAGTAAAAACTAAAAGAAATTTCAGATGAAAAAATATATTGACTCAGGTAAGAACGATACTAGAAGTGGTTTTGGCGCCGGATTGGCAGAATTAGGTAGGTCCCACCCAAATGTAGTTGCCTTATGTGCCGATTTGGTGGGCTCTCTGAAAATGGAAAAGTTCATCGAAGAAAATCCTGAGCGTTTCTTTCAAACAGGAATATCCGAAGCAAATATGATGGGGATGGCAGCAGGACTTACCATAGGTGGAAAAATTCCCTTTACTGGAACCTTTGCCAACTTTTCAACTGGCAGGGTTTACGACCAAATTAGACAATCTATCGCCTATTCCGACAAAAATGTAAAAATCTGTGCTTCCCATGCAGGGTTGACCCTAGGGGAAGATGGGGCCACTCATCAAATATTGGAAGATATTGGATTAATGAAAATGTTACCTGGTATGACTGTTATTAATCCTTGTGATTACAACCAAACCAAGGCGGCAACCATTGCAATAGCAGACCATCACGGACCAGTATACTTACGTTTTGGAAGACCTAAGGTAGCTAATTTTACTCCTGCGGACCAAAATTTTGAAATCGGGAAGGCACTCATGCTCAATGAAGGAACCGATGTAACCATAATAGCCACTGGACATCTAGTCTGGGAAGCTCTTATTGCTGCAGAAAGTTTGGAAGCCCAAGGCATTTCTGCTGAAGTAATCAACATTCATACCATAAAGCCTTTGGATGAGGACGCTGTATTAAGGTCTGTTAAAAAAACAGGCTGTGTTGTCACCGCCGAAGAACATAATTATTTGGGTGGGCTTGGCGAAAGTATTGCCAGAACACTAAGCACAAAGCATCCTGTGCCCCAAGAATTTGTAGCTACACAAGACACTTTTGGTGAAAGTGGAACTCCAGAACAATTAATGGAGAAGTATGGTTTGAACAATAAAGCTATAGAAGTTGCCGTTTTAAATGTGATAAAAAGAAAATAATATATGATGCCTTTATAGGTGCATAATTATTTAAAAACGAGACACATTATGAAAAACACACTTTTAGTAGCAGCGTTTGCTATGGTTAGCATTGCTGCATTTGCCCAAAGCGGTTCTGGATTCGGTATTAAGGCCGGTCTTAACTACAACCAAAATGGTGATCTTAATTTTAGTCAAGTACAGAGTGCCGCCGAAGATGTCATCGCTGGTTCCGATGGAAAAATTGGCTTTCACTTCGGATTTTTTGCAAAGCTCGATTATTCTAAAATTTATTTAAAACCTGAATTGGTATACACCAATACCAAAAGCAGTTATAATGTTGAAGGTATTACCAATGACTACGATATTTCCAAACTGGACCTTCCTGTATTATTAGGATTCAAAATTGTAGGCCCTCTTCATATATTTGCAGGTCCTGCTTTTCAATATACTTTGAGTAACGACTTAAAAGGATTGGAAGTTGAAGATGTGAAAGAAGATTTTACAGTTGGTCTTAATGCTGGTGTTGCGGTAAATTTGGGGAACATTGGATTGGATGTACGCTACGAAAGAGGGTTCTCCAATAATGAAGCCGATTTTATAGGAAACAATATTACCGATATTTCTGGAAGTGTAGATTCCAGACCTTCACAGATTATCTTCGGATTGTCCTTAAAACTTTAAAAATATTATTGTCCGGTACAAGTTTGTATTCGGAATATAATAACTAAAAAAAACGCCCGACTTTAAATCGGGCGTTTTTTTATAAACTTTTTTCTTACTTAATTATCATTATCCAAATAATCTGGCGTGCCATCCCCATCACTATCGGGAAAAGTAATATTCCCATTCGAATCTATTTCAATTTCATCCCTGGTAAGAATACCGTCATTGTCATCATCGGTATCAGTATGGTTCGGGAATGCAGGAGAAAATAGGTCCTCTTCCTGCTTCCTATCGGTATTATCACTGTTTAAATTACCATCACCATCCAAATCTTCCAAAATAGACGGAATTCCATCACCGTCCCAGTCAGTATCTTCAACAAATAAACCAGTATCTATCTTGAATATTAAATTTGAATATGCTGGTATACTTCCATTTGACCCAGATCCATTAAAATAGGCCAATCCAGAAGGAATTATTATTAGCCCAATCCCATTGTTGGAAATTGATGAAGTTCCATCATTATTGATAATAATATCATCCCCTGCCTTAAATTTAGATACTCCAATGGAATACCCCCTTAGAAAGAAAGGAAGATACTGCCATGAGTAGGTGGTTATACCATCAAAAAGATCGCCATTTAAAAAAGTGCCTTCGTACCTTAGAAAAGTTGAATCGGCAACAGTCGGACTCTCACCTGCTCCTTCACGAGCAGAAAGATAATAGACTGTATGCATTGCAGTTTCATCATCATTCAATTCAAATTCATCCGAAGAAACTTCCAAGGTCTCAGAACTCACCTGATCTATCATAGGTGTTTTATCAGCATCATCTCCAACTAAAGTGTCTATTACGATTTTATAATCGAAATCAGCAGGAGGACTTGCAAACTCCTCATAATTATAGAAATGGGTACTTAAATACTCTTGTATTTCGGCATCATTTTCCAAAGCAACTTCACTAAGTGAGCGCGGTGGGATAGTTATTACATCAACACCTCCATCATCCTTTTTACAAGACCAAACAGAAGTGACTAGTAAAAACAAAAAAAGAATTCTATTTATATTCATCGATTTCTCTATTAAAGGCCGCAAGATACAATTTTCCCTTATTTTTGTAGGAGTCGTTAACAAAGATTTTCGATAGTTTATGCGTATAGATAAATACTTATGGTGTACTCGCTATTTCAAAACTAGAAACATATCCACAGAAGCCTGCAAGAAAGGGCATGTACGGATAAATGAACATGTAGTGAAACCTTCAAGAGAAGTCTACCCAATGGATAAAATAGTTGTACGAAAAAATCAGATCAACTACGAACTTACTGTTTTGGACATACCAGTTAGCAGGGTCGGGGCTAAATTGGTTGATATTTACCGAAAAGACAATACTCCTGCAGAAGCATTTGAACATAATGAACTATTACAATACTCCAAGGATTATTACCGTAAAAAAGGAATGGGCAGACCCACAAAGAAAGATCGAAGGGAAATAGATGATTATTTGGATGATGACAACTAGGCTCAATTGTAAATATCCTTTTTAGACAGAGAATTTAATAAGTAACATCATAAATGACTGCAACTCTACTTTAAACCGGAAGTTAAAAAAATTACATCCAATGAAATGATATAAAACATAAAGGATGTTAGGAACCATTTTTTATCTTTGAGAGCAAAGAACTGGATCAAATGCAGAACAAGATATTATCCCACCAGGAAATAGCACACAAAATTAGGAGAATTGCCTATCAGATCTACGAGGCAAATGTGGAGGAGAAAGAAATCGTGATTGCAGGTATTGAAGGAGGTGGTTTAAATTTTGCAAAAAAAATCAGCAATGTCCTTAAGAAAATTACCGATGCCGAAATTATTTTGTGCAAAGTAATTATGGATAAGAAAAATCCTGTACAAAGTGGGATACAAACCTCAATTCCCGAAAAGGAGTATATTAATAAATCAGTTGTGCTGGTAGATGACGTTCTAAATTCAGGGACAACCCTAATCTATGGTGTGCATCATTTTTTAAGGGTTCCCTTAAAGCAATTGAAAACCGCGGTTTTGGTAAACCGCAACCATAAAAAATATCCTGTAAAGGCCGATTTTAAAGGTATTTCCCTGTCAACATCACTTCAAGAGCACATTAAGGTAGAATTTAAGGCCAAGGCAGATACAGTATACCTAGCTTAACAAAGCTATAATTTCTTCAACTATAATAAAAGGATCTTTGTTATCACAACTTATGGTGTGGTTCGATTGGGAATAAATTGGGCTTCTTTCAAATAAATGCTTCCCTATAAATTCTGGTAAGAGTTCTTCGGATATGTTTTTAATCAATGGTCTGCTTTCTTTTTCATTGACAAGCCTGTTGATTAATCCTGAAATTGAGACCTTTAGATAAAAAACATGTTGTGTCTGTTGTAGCATAGCGTCCATATTACCGCTATAACATGGGGTACCACCCCCTGTAGATAGTACAAAATTATTCTTATCCTTTAATACTTCGGATAAATTTCGATGTTCCTCCTTTCTAAAGAATATTTCCCCTTTTTCTTTAAAAATATCTGAAATTGTTGAACTAGTCGAGGTTTCAATATAGGTATCGAGATCTAAGAAACTGAGTCCCAAATTATTGGCCAACAACTTTCCTACAGTTGTTTTTCCACTTCCCATATATCCTACCAGAACTATTTGCATTGATAAATTTTAAGCAAAAATGGACTAATTTCAAAGGAATTCAAAAAAAAATAAATTTATCCTTAATTCGTCTTGTAAAATAGATTATTGATATTATATTTGCACCCGCTAATCGCAGCAGGAAAGTATATTTTAGACCTGGTAGCTCAGTTGGTAGAGCATCTCCCTTTTAAGGAGAGGGTCCTGGGTTCGAGCCCCAGCCAGGTCACAAAAAGTTAAGTCTAGCACTTAACTTTTTTTGTTTAAACTCAATTCAAAACTACCTGCTATATCGTAAACAAACTTGTTTATATTTGTACCCTTGTATTTTTAATTGACTTTAATGCCCACGTGGTGGAATTGGTAGACACGCTACCTTGAGGGGGTAGTGTTCGCAAGGATGTGCTGGTTCGAATCCAGTCGTGGGCACATAAACCGCTGATTCAGCGGTTTTTTTATTGGATTACTCCTGTCCATGATATAATATCAATACTATATTACCTTATTGATCAAATTTATAATTACCTTCATAAACATTCTTTGCCAAATGGAATTTTGTGAAAGTATATCCCTTTAAAATACCAAAACCTTTAGACGACAATCTTATTTTACAAATCAATAAGGAAGAAGTATTCTATAACAAACTCCATCAACATGGGGAGATCCAAATTTCATATATCAATAAAGGCAGTGGAACCTTGGTTGTAGCAAATAGTGTCCATTCCTATAAAACTGGGGATTTGTTTGTAATAGGCAGTAACCTTCCCCATGTATTTCTAAGTGATATCTTAAATAAAGAGGATTCACACATGGTAACACTTTTTTTTACCCTTGAATCCTTTGGTGATACCTTTTTTAAATTAGTTGAGTTTTCAGCTTTAAGACCTTTTTTTACTAAGGCAAAAATGGGATTCAAAATAAATCCGGTTCCCAGTAAAATAAGTCAAAGTTTCGCTTCCTTACATCTTGCTACCAGACTTGGACGTTTTATTTTTTTAATGGAATTGCTTGAAGAACTAAGTAGATCAAAAAC
>CAXMOE010000082.1:5544-11457 GCA_964194835.1 uncultured Flavobacteriaceae bacterium
TATTTATCCCAGGGAGATTACCGATATGGATGGCAAAAAAATGCAATTGATTTTTGACCATGTAATGAAAAATTTTCAACAGGAAATCTCCTTACAATCCGTTGCAGATCTAGCTTATATGACACCGAATGCGTTTTGTAGATATTTTAAACAACGAACAAATAAGACCTTTTTTCAATTTCTTATTGAATTGCGCATCGCAAATGCATGCAAATTGTTGATCTATGAAAAAGAATTGCCCATAGAAGAGGTTTCCATCAGATCTGGTTTTAACAATTTATCGAACTTCAACAGAAAGTTTAAAGAACTAATGAAAACAACACCTAACAAGTATCGAATGGGGATTTAATACAAATGGTTAATATAGTATTGGTATCGGCTAAAAACCGCATGGAACCATTTTCTATTTCCTCTTACTTTTGCAGTAATTAAAATTCATAAAACAATACTATTATGGCTGTACAATGGAAAGGCATTATGCCTGCAGTAACCACAAAATTTACCAAGAACGATGAATTGGATATGCATATGTTCGAAGTCAATATAAATGCACAAATAGATGCTGGTGTTCACGGTATTATTTTAGGAGGGACATTGGGCGAGGCCAGTACGTTGACCGAAGATGAAAAAAGCACCTTGGTACAAAAAACGGTGACCTTGACCAGCAACAGGATACCAACTATAATAAATATAGCTGAACAGACCACCAAAGCTGCCATTAAAGCAACTCATTTAGCAGAGAAAAACGGTGCCCAAGGACTTATGATGTTGCCTCCCATGCGTTATAAGGCCGATGATCGGGAGACTGTTACCTACTTTAAAGAAGTTGCCAATAACACTTCACTACCCATTATGATATATAACAATCCTGTGGATTATGGTATTAAGGTTACTATGGACATGTTTGAAGAGCTCGCGATATGTAATAACATTCAGGCAGTAAAAGAATCTACAAGGGATATATCGAATATAACACGGATGAGAAATAGATTCGGAAACAGGTATGATATCCTTACGGGAGTAGATACTTTAGGATTGGAAAGTCTTCTTATGGGTGCTGATGGTTGGGTAGCTGGACTAGTCTGTGCCTTTCCGAAAGAGACAGTAGCCATTTATACGTTGGTTAAGGCGGGAAGGGTTGAAGAGGCCATCAAAATCTACAGTTGGTTCTTACCCCTTTTAGAACTGGATGTAAGTTCTAAGTTGGTACAAAACATTAAATTGGCCGAGGTGGCCACAGGAATAGGAACAGAAATTGTACGGGCACCAAGATTAACCTTAGCAGGTGAAGAAAGATCGCAGGTTCTGGACATCATCGAAACAGGATTGAAAACGAGACCTGTACTTCCCGATTACAAATCTCTCTAAATTAGTATTGCTTCAATTTTGTAAATTTAGCAAGCTATAAGAATTAATAAACAAGACCCTCTTTCATTAGTATTAAAAAAGATGGCATACACAGCATATGATTACAGGAAAAAATTATGTCGGCAATCAATTATCTGCAACAGGAAATACGACCTACAGAACGTTTAATCCTATTCTCAACATTGAAAACTCACCATTGTTTGTTGAAGCAACTTCGGACGAAATCAACAAAGCTGTGAAGTTGGCATCGAAAGCTTTTCAAAGTTATAGAAAAACATCCGGGATTAATAAAGCTGCTTTTTTAAATACTATTGCGGATGAAATTTTAGCCCTTGGTGATGAATTAATTAAAACCTATTGTGCTGAAACAGGTTTGCCTGAAGGAAGGGCCATGGGAGAACGGGGTAGAACTATAGGTCAAATACGTGCCTTTGCCGAATTAGTGTTGGAAGGTTCTTGGGTAGAAGCAACGATTGACACCGCAATTCCTGAACGCACACCAATCCCTAAACCGGATTTACGTAAAATAGCGGTGCCTTTAGGACCGGTTGTAGTCTTTGGGGCCAGCAATTTTCCACTGGCCTATTCAACAGCTGGAGGTGACACGGCTGCTGCTCTTGCGGCGGGATGTCCCGTCGTGCTAAAATCGCACCCCATGCATGCAGGTACAGGCGAACTTGTAGCTTCGGCAATTATAGTTGCAGCAGAAAAAACAGGGATGCCCAATGGGGTGTTCTCAAATTTAAATAGTAGTGGAACTGAAGTAGGGGTACAACTTGTACAACATCCAGAAGTTAAAGCCGTGGGATTTACCGGAAGTATTCGAGGCGGCAGAGCATTGTTCAATTTAGCATCCCAACGTGAAGAGCCAATCCCCGTATTTGCAGAAATGGGAAGTATTAATCCAGTTCTAATCCTACCAGAAGTATTGGAACAAAGAGCATTGGGCCTTGCTAAAACCTATGCTGGTTCAATTACCTTGGGTACAGGCCAGTTTTGCACCAAACCAGGTTTAATTTTGGCTATTAAAAGTGAGGCGCTTTCCCAATTCATTGAGCATCTTTCCGATGAGATAATGAAAATTGAACCCACTTGCATGCTACACCCGAACATCGAGAGTAATTATATAAAAAATAAATCCCTCGCAATAAATAACGAAGGGTTAACCATGACGGCCCAAGACAACAAGGACGTTCCAGTTAATTATGCCCAGCAAACAATATCGATGGTAAGTGGAAAAACTTTTATTGAAAATCCGACACTTCATCAAGAAGTATTTGGACCGTATGCCATAGTGGTACAATGCGCTGATTTTGATCAGTTAAGAACGATTATTACTAATTTGGAAGGTCAATTGACCGGAACCGTAATTGCCGAAGAAAATGAAGCTGCAAAGTACACAGAAGTCATTGAGGCATTGCAAGGTAGAGTTGGTAGAATTATTTATAATGGAGTACCAACTGGGGTTGAGGTCTGCCCTTCCATGCATCATGGGGGGCCATATCCTGCCTCAACAGACAGTCGGTTCACTGCAGTGGGAATACATTCCATTAAACGGTGGGTAAGACCCTTGAGTTATCAAGATTGGCCAAATGATCTTTTACCTGATGAGCTTAAAAATGATAACCCTTTTGGAATCCATAGATTGGTGAATGACAAATTAACCAACCTAAAAATAGTATCCCCTAAGTGATAAAGGATGGCTGTAGCAACTTTTATTTGTATTGACGCCCATACCTGCGGAAACCCTGTACGTTTGGTAAAAACTGGCGGGCCAAGCCTTCTTGGAAATTCCATGAGTGATAAACGTCAACATTTCTTACAAGAATATGATTGGATCCGCAAGGGTCTTATGTTCGAACCCAGAGGTCATGATATGATGAGTGGAAGTATTCTATATCCTCCTTCTAACTCAGCAAATGATATTGGTGTATTGTTTATCGAAACTAGTGGATGTCTCCCCATGTGTGGACATGGAACCATTGGCACAGTCACTATTGCCATTGAAGAGGGTCTGGTGGTCCCTAAAAAATCTGGCGAATTGCGCATGGAAACACCCGCTGGACTGGTAAAAGTTAAATACAATCAGGAAGAGAATAAAGTAACCTCCGTTCGGCTTACCAATGTAAAAAGTTTTTTGGCTGCTGAAGACTTAACTATTGATTGTCCAGAGCTTGGTGAACTGACTTTTGACGTAGCCTATGGTGGCAATTACTATGCTATCATAGACCCACAAAATAATTTTTCCGGAGTAAATGAATTAACTGCAAGTAAGATCGTTCAATATTCGTATGTAATCCGCAAACTTATAAATAGTAAGTACCCAGATATGTTTGTTCATCCAGAAAATGAAACCATACGTGATGTCACTCATATATTATGGACGGGTGAACCTATTGACCCTATATCCTCAGGACGTAACGCAGTGTTTTATGGAGATAAAGGAATAGATCGCTCTCCTTGTGGCACAGGTACTTCGGCAAGAATGGCCCAATTACATGCAAAAGGACAGTTATGTATGGGTACAAAATATATACATGAAAGTTTTATTGGTTCCAAGTTTATCGGAAGAATAGAAAAGGAAACTGAATTGTATGGTAAAATAGCAATTGTACCAAGCATTGAGGGTTGGGCCAGAATATATGGCCACAATACCATTACCATTGATGATGATGACCCCTATGCCCATGGTTTTCAGGTCATTTAATATTAGGTTTACTAAAGCGATCAATTGAGAAAAATTTTAAGCAGCAACAATGGGTAAAAACATAGTAATCATCGGTGGCGGAATTGTGGGTTTGAGTACAGCCTATTATTTATTGAAAGAAGGACACCAGGTTACCGTCATCGACAAATCCGATTTGAGTATGGGGGCTTCCTATATTAATGCTGGATATTTGACACCAAGCCACATCATCCCCCTTGCATCTCCAGGAATGATGGCCAAGGGAATTAAATGGATGTTCAAGAGTAGTAGTCCATTCTATATGAAGCCCCGCCTAGATATGGATTTCATTAAATGGGCATGGTATTTTAATGTATCCTCGACCAAAGCTAATGTAGAAAAAGCCATTCCCTTAATCAAAGATATAAACCTCCTGAGCAAAGAATTGTACACAGAACTTCATGACTCCGGAGAAATGGGTGATTTTCAATTGGAGAAAAAGGGGCTTTTGATGTTGTACAAAACAAAAAAAGAAGGATTGCATGAAAAAGAAGTGGCACGTAGAGCAAAAGACGAAGGCTTGGAAGTGAAGGAATTGTCATTGAAAGAACTCAATATACTCCAGCCCAATTTAAGTAAGGAAATTATGGGAGCTGTTCATTACGAATGTGATGCACACACCACTCCGAATGAAATAATGGCAAAACTAAAGCGGTACTTAATTGAACAGGGTGTACTCTTAAAAATAAATGAAGAGGTTATTGATTTTGGATTCAAAGAAAAAGTAATTACCACTGTCATAACCCAAAAGGAAACCTATAAAGCCGACGAAATTGTATTGGCCTCGGGCTCCTGGAGTCAGGGAGTCTCTAAGAAACTAAATTTAAATATCAGTATTCAACCGGGCAAAGGATACGGCATTAATGTACGTAGACCAACGGGCATTCTGCTACCGGCTGTTTTAATGGAGGCCAAAGTAGCGGTTACACCCATGAAAGAATTCACAAGATTTGCAGGCACAATGGAGCTATCGGGCATAAATCATAAAATTAGAAAGGAACGAGTGCAAGCTATTGCAACGGCGGCAAGTAATTATTATGAGGGTTTGGAGATTACAGCACAGGAAAAAGAATTGGCTCAATGTGGTCTAAGACCAATTACGCCAGATGGACTCCCCTACATTGGAAGAACTTCCAATTTTAAGAACTTAACAATTGCTACAGGCCACGCCATGATGGGCTGGAGCTTGGGTCCGGCCACAGGTAAATTGGTCTCACAAATTATTTCAGACAAAAAACCATCCATGGACATAAGTGGTTTTGACCCAGAACGAAAATTCTAGCTATAACTCCTTTACTTTCACATTTCTAAACCAGACACCAGCTCCATGATCCTGTAAAGCCAAGTACCCTATGCTAGTCTTGCCATAGTCGGGATAATCGTTCCATTTACCACTATTTCTCCTAGCTTTCCAGTCCTCTGTAAATTTATTAAATTCAACAATTTTCTCGCCATTTAACCAATGCTCCACTTCTCCTTCATTGAATATTATTCTAGAAGAGTTCCATTCACCAATTGGCTTTAGTCTCTTTTTATCGTTGGCCACATGCATTGCATAATTGGCTCCAGTTTTTTGCCAATCTTCCAAGGGTTCCGGAAATCCTACATCGTCCAAAACTTGATATTCCGGTGCAGTTTCATAAGGGGAATGATAAATAGTATCTTCTGCTACATGATAGAAAATTCCACTGTTTCCACCTTCACTGATCTTCCATTCCAAATTCAGTTCAAAATTATCATACTGATTTGTCGAAATAATATCGCCTCCGGTATCCCCTGCCTGTCCAAAACATTCGATAACCCCATCCTTTATGTCCCAA
>CAXMOE010000083.1:0-6950 GCA_964194835.1 uncultured Flavobacteriaceae bacterium
GAAATGACCTGCTCAGGAGAATCTCTTGCTGTTTGAGCTCGTTGGTGATCGTTGCATCTATGACCAGGGCACTTTCAAAAATTTCGGTTTTGGCATCGAAGGGTTCCACGCACCCATATTCCATGAGACAGAGGGCAAGAATGAATAAGACTTGTAATGTTTTTTTTGCCAGCATCATAGTTAATCTAAAGATCAAAATTTGAAATTATAGGTGATTGTAGGAACAGGAACAGAAAAGATAGAACTCTGAAATGCTTTTAATTCACCATTTTCTGTTACAAAGAATACCGAATACGGATTATTTCTGCCCAACACATTGTATATTGAAAAATTCCAAAAACTATGGGCAAATTTCTTGATCTTATGGTTTCCTTCCATGTTAAAACTGATATCCAAACGGTAATAGTCTGGAATCCTGAATTTATTTCTGTCGCTATAGAATACGTATTCCGCATTATTAAAGTTATAACTCCCAATAGGGTAGGTTACTGGCCTTCCCGTTTGATAGACGAAATTTGCAGAAAGACTGAATCGTTTGGTAAGCTTGTAATTGGTGACCAAACTTAGGTCATGGGGTTTGTCATAGTTTGACGAAAAGTATGCTCCACCATTTACGATCTCTTCACTAAATTCACTGTCCAACTTAATAAACGAACGCGAATAACTATAACCCAACCATCCATTTAGTTTTCCTTCGTTCTTTTTCAACAATAATTCTATTCCATAAGCTTTTCCCTCTCCTTGTAAAACTTCTGTTTCAATAGCTTCATTGAGCAAAAGTTGAGCCCCAACTTTATAATCAACAATATTTTTTGATCTTTTATAATAACTCTCTAGACTTAGTTCATAGGTGCTTCCGTCAATATTTTTGTAAAGACCCAATGAAAATTGATTGGCTTCTTGGGGTTCTATGTTTACATCCGATAGCTTCCAGGTATCAGTAGGGGATACTGTAGTATTATTGGATAATGTATGAATATATTGAAATGTATTGTTGAAGCTTGCTTTGACCGAGAAATCTGGAGCAAGGAAATACCTTGCGGACACACGCAATTCCGGACCTCCATAGGTCTCAATAACCTCGTTTTTACCAAAGTCCTGGGTCTCTATCAATGTTCCATCGTTTTTGGGTAATCCCTCTTCATAAATGCGTTGTGAGGATTCTCCAAGAGAAGCATAAAAGGAATATCTAAGACCTATATCTATGAGTAACTTTTCGTTTATCGTATAATTATCAGATAGAAATATGGCAGATTCCAAACCTTTTTCCTTGGGGATGATCAGGGGATCTATTATAGATCCGGAAGTTGGCTCTATGCCTCCAGGTTCCACAACATACAATTTGCTGGAAATACCATAATCAAATTTATGTGCATCGCTATGCAAGTACTTCATTTTAAGTTTAATTTCGGTTTCATTGATCTTATATCCTAAATCAAAATCATTGTTAGTGTCGCCATCAAACCCAATATTAAATTTATACTCACTATTTGAGAGCAACACACTTCCAGTGCTCTTTTCACTGAATTTGTGATCCCATTTTAAAGAAAATAACCTATTGCTATAACTGTATAAGGAATCGGAGGTAATACTAAATTCATCCCTGCTATAATATGCTGTTGCATTGAGGTCATTTTTATCGTTTATTTTGTGATTATATTTGGCCACAAAATCATAAAATGATGCTTTGCTATTTTTTAAGGATTCTTCATCCAAAGATTTTAAGATCCAATCAGAATACGTAGCTCTACCCCCAATTAGTAAAGCCGATTTGTTCTTGATGATAGGCGTTTCCAGGGTAATATTACTTGTAACTGGCCCTATCGATGCCTCCCCGCCAAATTTTTCAGTGTTGCCGTCCTTTGTGCCTATATCAAATACTGATGATAGCCTACCTCCATATTCAGCTGGAATGCTACCCTTGTATATATTTACAGAGCCAGTGGTGAATGGGTTTAATGCAGAAAAGATCCCAAAAAAGTGCGAAGGATTATATATTACGGCATTGTCGAGCAATATTAGGTTCTGATCGGTTCTTCCCCCTCTTACATTAAATCCTGCAGATCCCTCACCTGCGGTAGTTATTCCAGGTAATGTTGTTGCGGCTTTCAGGATGTCGCGTTCTCCCAATACCAATGGAATATTTTTTATTTTCTCTACCTCAATTGTCGTAACACCGGTTACCGCCGCCTCTACATTTCTATTCCTGTCCGCTTGGACCACAACCTCGTCCAAAACTTCAAAACTTTCGTCCAGATCAAAATTCAATTGGCCATCATTATAGATGATTACTTTTTTTCTCGACCCTAGGATGCCCAATGCGCTTGTTTCAATAATATTCACTCCGGTTGGGATTTCAATGGTATAGAATCCGTTGCTATCTGTTGCGGTGCCTGTGTTTTTACCTTGGACTACAATTGCCATCTCCGAAATTGGCCGGCCAGTTTTTAAATTTTTGGCGTAGCCACTTAGAGTAAATTGTTTTTGTCTATTATTCTTGTTCTCCTTACCAATTCGTACAGTTTCGATATTTGTCTCTTCTACAGTTTTTTCCACGGTATAAAACAATGGACTTGTTTTTTCCTCCTCTTGGTCTTCAATTTCCAATTCACTATTCCTAAAAAAACCCTCAGGAAGGGTATCATAAATTATGCTGTTACTGGTGAGAATAATTTTGGAATCATTTAAGATATAAAAGTTGATTACGGTTGATTTGAAAATTTGATCAAGGATAATGTCAACCAATACATCATCATAATTTCCCGATATTTTTTTGTTGCTCAACCATTTTTCAACATAATAAAAGCGGTAATCGGTAATGTCTTCGATTTGGCCTAAAACCTCTTTTATGCTTGATTCCTCAAATGACAACGAGATTTTGACCTCGGGGTCCTGCGCCATTGTCCAACTAAAACTCAACAATAGCGTGAAGACTAAAAATTTTCTCATTCCTGTACGGTGTTATCTTCTTTAGAAGTCAATATGTCCACTCGTCGGATAAGGGACAACATAAACTCATTGGGGTTCGAATTTTTATAAGATCCAGTAATATTATAAAAGGTGTCAAGGTCTTTTTTCAGTGAAGGGAATAGCTTCGAAACATCTTTCCTGTTCTTAATAACATGGTATTTGTTGTTGTAGAAAAGTAGATATTCGTTGGTTGCATTTTTAAATTCATAATAGATGGTTGATCTGTCCTTACGTTTAAACCGATTCTTAATGTGTTTTTGATAGAAGGTAAATTTGGAATTTTTTAAGGCGACTTCATAAAACCCCGTGATGTTATTTTCTTCAGAATCTTTATCATCTATTTTTATAAAATCGAGGTCATTGATTGTGAAACCGTCAATTTTATCTCTTATGAGCAACAGGGTAGTTCCTCCTAATCTATTTTGAACACGGACTAATATATCACCTTCAAATACATCGTACTTCATCTCAATATTAAAATAGGACTGTCCGTCATAAACTACAGATCCCGGCAAAAAATTAGGAGAAAAATAGAATTTTGTGTGTTCATTGATTGTCCTATATTTTTCGGTATAAACAATGCCTTTATACAGACCAGTATTTTCAATACCAACCAGTTCATCGAACCAATTGTAATGTTCATGTTGATCTATTTGTGCTTGGCCGTATGATAATGACGGAGGTAATGTCAAGAAAATATAAATAACAATAGTTATTCGGTAAAATTCATTCATGTATTTTCTTTTATAGTTGCATTTCTTGTGCGAATTTATAGTATGTAATAAATTCAATTCTCATATGGCAGGTGGATGGAATTTTAGGGAAAAATGTAACAATATGTTTTAAAAAGTTATAAATATAGTGTTTTTTTAATTTTTAATTTCTTTCCGGCTAAAGCTAATTTTTGGAATTTTCTATCGGCACACAAAACTTGTAATAGTATAATTTAAAACACTTGACATTTATCAAGAATTGAGACCAGTATTATTTTTTCTCAACCCTTTTTTTGGCACAATTTCTTTAAATCTTCAAATTTACCTTTTTAATTAGTGATCAATTATATACAGCACAAATAAAAGGATTGTTCACATAATGAAAGGTTCGGAAACATGTATGCTAACCAAATATTTAATATAGGAATTGGTTCGGAAAGAGGAGAGCACTAAAACGAACTATTTGCGGGGAATATTCTTTGTTGTATCCATCCATAAATTGTAAAATTTATTAACAAAGTGGTAATTTGTGGTAAATAGTGGTAATAATTTCTATATATTTGAGTTATATAACAAAACCCAACCACTTAAGTGATAAACTTTATAGGTGCATACGAATGTAGGGCTGATACCAAAGGTAGGGTAATGTTACCTGTTACCCTAAAGAATCAAATGGTCCCTATACTGAATGGGGGCTTTGTTATAAAACGGTCTGTTTTCCAGCCTTGTTTAGAATTGTATCCAATGGAGGTGTGGAACTCGCTTATGCAGAAGATGGCCAAAAAGAACCGTTTTAAAAAAAAGAACGACGATTTCATAAGACGTTTTTCAGCAGGAGTAAAGCCAGTGGAAATAGATTCTACCGGAAGGTTGTTGATTCCCAAAAATTTGATTTCCATAGCCGGTATTTCCAAGGAGGTAGTATTGAGCTCTGCTATAGATAGGATTGAGATTTGGAACAAGGATGGTTACGAAAAAGTAATTGAGGAGACGACTGAGAATTTTGCAGACCTGGCAGAAGAAGTAATGGGCGAAGATGGAGATGAGTTATCATAACCCCGTCTTGTTGACCGAGGCTGTTGATGGACTCAACATAAAAGACAATGGTATATATGTGGATGTCACCTTTGGTGGTGGTGGACATTCCAAGGAAATTTTGAAAAGGCTGGGGAGCGATGGAAAACTGTTGGCTTTTGATCAGGATGAGGATGCTTTGGAGAATACAATAGATGATGACCGATTTCAACTGATCAATGAAAACTTTAGATACATCAAACAATATTTAAAGTTCTATGGCATTCGAAAAGTAGACGGAATTTTGGCAGACTTTGGAGTTTCTTCGCATCAATTCGACAAAGCTGAACGTGGTTTTTCAACCCGTTTTGATGCTGACTTGGATATGCGAATGAGCAATAGAAATAGTGTTTCCGCCTATGATGTGGTGAATACCTATTCGTACGATGATTTGCGGAAGGTGTTGTTTCAATATGGTGATTTAAGAAATGCAAATGCTTTGGCAAAAACCATAGTCGCATCTAGGGAAGAGAATCCCATTAAGACCACGGAACAGTTGAAGGTTGTGTTGCAAAAATTTTTACCCAAGTTCAAGGAACACAAAATATTAGCGCAGATATACCAGGCCATACGTATTGAAGTGAACCAAGAAATAGAGGTGATCAAGGAGTTTCTGCAGCAGGTCCCAGACCTATTGGATGAGGGAGGAAGGTTAAGCGCTTTAAGTTATCATTCATTGGAGGATCGATTGGTGAAGCGCTATATAAGGGCTGGCCAATTTGAAGGTGAACCGGAAAAGGATTTTTATGGGAACATTAATGTTCCTCTTAAAAAAGTAGGTGGATTGATAATTCCATCAAAAGAAGAAATTGCGATTAACAATCGAGCACGAAGTGCAAAACTGAGAATAGCGGAAAGGATTTAACAAGAAACAAATAATCGTCTTTGGGAAAGCAAGAGCTCAAGCGCATGTAGGGAATGAGAAAAGGAATACTGGACATTTTAAAAGGAAAGTTTTTGGTCAGTGGGGATGCCCCTAAAAACTGGCTTTTTATAATTTTCGCCTCTTTTTTGGCCACAGTAATGATAGCAAGCTCACACAGTGCAGATGGCAAAGTGCACAAGATTGCTTCCCTAAACGAAGAAGTAAAGGAATTGCGTAGCGAATTTGTGGATGTTCGGTCCGATGCACAGAAATTAAAATTAGAATCTACCATAATGCTAGCGGTAGAGCAAGAGGGTTTGTTTCCATCGGAAACACCACCGAATAAGATTAAGGTAAAAACCATAGAATAATGCCAACAACAGAGAAGAACATACTGACCAGGTTGTACGCAGTGGCAGGTTGCCTGTTCCTGTTTGCTGTTGCAGTTATGGTTAAACTCGTAAGTATCCAAATGGTCCATGGGGATAAGTATAGGCAAATGGCTGTGGATCGTACCGAAAAGATGTTTACTATAGCACCCAATCGGGGTAATTTATACTCGGATGATGGTAGTTTGTTGGCAACTTCGGTTTCAAGATTTACAATTCGGTTTGATGCCGAAACTGTAAGTGGAAAAGATTTTGAGGAAAACGTGAAAGCATTGTCCGATTCCTTGGCGGTATTAAAGGATAAGCCCTCATCATATTATCTGAAACTGTTCAGAAAGGCCAAGGCTAACAAGAATAGGTATACGCTTGTCGCCCGAAATCTTGACTATTCTGATTATATACAGGTGAAAGATTTTCCACTTTTTAACAAAGGGCCTTACAAAGGTGGCCTGATTGTAGAGCAAAAAACTGTTAGGGAGCATCCATTGGGAAAAATCGCTGAACGTAGTGTGGGTTATGAACGTGTGGATGACAATGGATACTATACAAGAGTAGGGTTGGAAGGAGCTTTTGGTCAATATTTGAGAGGGGTAGAAGGAAAACGGTTAAAGCAAAAAATAGCCAAGGGCCAGTGGAAACCTATAGGGTTAGACAATATTGTGGAGCCTCAGGATGGCTACGATGTTATTTCCACTATCGATATTAATATACAGGATATTGCCCACCATGCTTTGTTGGGTCAATTGGAAAAATACAAGGCAGACCATGGCTGTGTTATTGTCATGGAAACCAAGACAGGAGAGGTCAAGGCCATTTCCAATTTGGGAAGAACCAAGGACGGTAAATATTATGAGCGTTTGAATTACGCCATTGGTGAATCGCACGAACCTGGTTCTACCTTTAAACTTATGTCCATGGTTGCTGCTTTGGAGGATAAAG
>CAXMOE010000083.1:6960-11130 GCA_964194835.1 uncultured Flavobacteriaceae bacterium
TAGATACGAGTGACATAATAGATACGGAGAAGGGGCGCTGGAGGGTCTATGATCGTACCGTGAGGGATTCCAAACATGGAGGGTATGGTAAAATCTCACTTGCAAAGGCTTTTGAAGTCTCTTCCAACACCGCTTTTGCGAAAATGATACACAACAATTATAAGGATGATCCAGAAAAATATGTAAACCGCTTAATGAACATGAACCTTCACCAAAAATTAGGATTGCCCGTAAAAGGTGAAGGGGTGCCGGTGTTGAGATATCCTGGTGATAAAGGTTGGTCAGGTATTTCGTTGGCTTGGATGTCACACGGTTATGAAGTTTCCCTTACCCCAATGCAAACCCTAGCCTTTTATAATGCCATCGCAAATGATGGGGAGTTGATAAAACCAAGATTGATCAAAGAAGTTAAGGAATGGAACAAGACCATTCAAAAGTTCGACAAGGAAGTAATCAATCCTTCTATTTGTTCCAAAGAAACAGCTTCTATAGTAAAACGGTTATTAAATAATGTAGTTGAGAAAAAACATGGAACGGGTCATGGCCTGTATTCTCCAAATTTCTCAATGGCCGGAAAAACGGGTACTTGCCAGAAAAACTACGTTTCCAAAGACCCAGATAAGCTAAGGTATATTTCTACTTTTGCAGGTTATTTTCCTGCGGAGAGTCCAAAGTATTCCTGCATTGTAGTAATCCACGAACCAGATAAAAGTGTGGGATACTATGGTGCAGATGTCTCTGGTCCCGTATTTAAATCCGTGGCACAAAAAATCTATGCAACATCACCTTTGATAGATGAATTCAATTCACTAATAGTAGAGGGAAAAGATGTTGAGACAAACTACCAGCAGTATTATTCCGAGGCTCAAAAAGCATATAAACAGATGCCCAATGTAGAAGGTATGTGTGGAATGGATGCTATCTCTTTATTGGAAAATTTAGGATTACAGGTTGAGGTAAAAGGGAATGGAAAGGTAAAAAAACAATCCATTTTACAAGGGACAGAATTAAATAAGGTACAAATAATTGTTTTGGAACTCTCATGAGATTATTGAAAGACATATTGTTTGGGGTTAGCCTTTCGGCAGTAAGCGGATCTACCAACATTAAGGTGAAGTCCATTTGTTTTGATTCGAGAAATGTTGGATCGGACGATGTCTTTGTAGCCATCAAAGGAACCGTTACAGATGGGCATCAATATATACAAAAGGCCATAATATCCGGCACAAAATCTATTGTGTGTGAAAAGCTTCCGGAAAAACTGGCCAACAAAGTAACATATGTAGAAGTCGACAACGGCAATAAAGCTTTGGCTATTATGGCATCAAACTTCTATGGCAATCCTTCCAAAAACTTAAAATTGATCGGGGTAACCGGTACCAATGGTAAAACCACGGTGAGCAGTTTATTGTATCAGTTATTTAAAAAAGCTGGATATAAGGTGGGTCTATTATCTACCATAAAAATTATGGTGGATTCTAAAGAATTTCCAACCAGCCATACGACTCCTGATGCAATGACGATAAATAAGAATTTACACCTAATGAGCCAAGAAGGTGTAGAATTTTGTTTTATGGAGGTAAGCTCACATGGGATTCATCAAAAAAGAACGGAAGGCTTGGTTTTTGAAGGAGCCATTTTTACCAATTTAACCCATGATCATTTGGATTACCACAAAACGTTTGCCGAATATAGGGATACAAAAAAGTTGCTATTTGACAATCTTCCCAAAAAGGCCTTTGCCTTGGCAAATATTGATGATAAGAATGGTCTGGTAATGCTCCAAAATACCAAAGCAAGAAAATATACTTACGCCCTAAAAACATTCGCAGATTACAGGGCGCAAATTCTCGAAAACCAATTTAATGGTCAGTTATTAAAGATTGATGAACATGAATTGTGGACAAAACTAATCGGAGATTTCAATGCGTACAATATGTTGGCCATTTATGCCACAGCGGATTTATTGGGACTGGATAAAATGGAAACCCTTCGTCTGCTCAGTGAACTGGAAAATGTGGAGGGAAGGTTTCAATATTACATATCACAAGGAAAAATTACGGCAATTGTTGATTATGCCCATACACCGGATGCACTAAAAAATGTACTGGAAACTATCGGTACATTGAGGACTGGAAATGAAAACGTCATCACCGTTGTGGGGTGTGGTGGCGATAGAGATAGGTCTAAGCGTCCGGTTATGGGTCATATCGCATCAGAAATGAGTAATAAGGCCATTTTTACTTCAGATAATCCACGTACCGAATCACCAGATCAGATCATTGAAGAAATGGAGGCAGGAGTGGAGCCCCAAAATGTAAATAAGATATTGTCGATTTCAAATAGACAGCATGCGATTAAGGCTGCCTGTCAATTGGCTATTGCTAACGATATCATTTTAGTGGCAGGCAAGGGACATGAGGCTTATCAAGAAACCGATGGAGTAAAAGTGGATTTTGATGATTATAAAATTATAAAGGAATTATTGACAAGTTTAAATAAATGATTCCAATTAGAAGATCAAGGTAAGAGATATGCTATACTACCTATTTGAATATTTAGAAAAACAATATCAGCTTCCAGGAGCGAGTCTGTTCCAGTTTATAACCTTCCGGGCTGCCTTAGGTGTTTTGTTTTCCTTGTTAATCGCGACCATATATGGAAAGAAAATCATTCTTTTCCTAAGGCACAAACAGATTGGCGAAACTGTGAGAGATCTAGGTCTGGAGGGTCAACAACAAAAGGCAGGTACACCAACCATGGGAGGGTTAATCATTATCATGTCTACCTTGATTCCGGTCCTGCTATTTGCCAAGTTGGACAATATATATATCCTTTTATTGATTGTAACCACGATTTGGATGGGAATCATAGGATTTATAGATGATTATATAAAAATTTTCAAAAAAAATAAAAAGGGACTAAAGGGAAGATTTAAGATCATTGGGCAGGTTGTTCTGGGATTAATTGTTGGAGCTACATTGTATTTCCATCCAGAAGTTACCATGAAAGAACGGGCCCAGACCGTCATTACGGAAAGATTCACCGTGGAGGAAAAACCGGGGCTCGAAATTAAATCAACAAAGACCACCGTACCATTTTTTAAGAATAATGAATTGGATTATAGCAGTTTCATTACCTGGGCTGGCGATGGACTGGCAAAGTATGCTTGGTTGGTTTTTATTCCAATAATAATAATTATAGTAACTGCCGTTTCCAATGGAGCAAATCTGACTGATGGAATAGATGGTTTGGCAGCTGGGACTTCAGCCATAATAGTGCTTACCCTCGGAATTTTCGCATGGGTTTCAGGTAATATTATTTTTTCAGATTATCTGGACATTATGTTTATACCAAGGGCAGGAGAACTTGTGGTATTTATTGCCGCGTTTGTTGGAGCCTTGGTTGGATTTTTATGGTATAACGCCTTTCCGGCACAAGTATTTATGGGAGATACGGGCAGTTTGACCATTGGTGGTGTTATTGCGGTCATCGCTATAATTGTGCGCAAAGAATTGCTTATTCCACTACTGTGTGGGATTTTCTTTGCGGAGTCTCTCTCTGTAATGTTTCAGGTGGGCTATTTTAAATACACTAAAAAGAGATTGGGGGAGGGGAAGCGTATTTTCTTAATGGCGCCTTTACATCATCATTATCAAAAAAAAGGATACCATGAAAGTAAAATTGTTACCCGGTTTTGGGTCATAGGTATAATGTTGGCAATTGTGACCATCGTGACACTAAAGGTCCGCTAAATGAAACGGCTGGTGATATTGGGCGGTGGTGAAAGTGGAGTAGGCACGGCCGTTTTGGGAAAACAAAAAGGATATGATGTTTTTGTATCCGACAAGGGAAAGATAAAAGAAAAGTATAAAGACGTTCTTATACATGCTGGAATTGAATGGGAAGAGAAACATCATACGGAAGCTAATATTTTAAATGCAGATTTAGTCATGAAAAGTCCAGGTATCCCTGATACCATTCCTCTAATTACTAAGTTGTCTAATCGCGGTATACCTGTGATTTCCGAAATTGAGTTTGCATCCAAATATACCGATGCTCTCATAATTGGAATTACGGGTAGTAATGGCAAAACAACAACTACAATGTTAACCAACCACATATTAAAAGAGGGAGGGTTTAATGTGGGTATGGCAGGAAATATTGGTG
>CAXMOE010000083.1:11140-11444 GCA_964194835.1 uncultured Flavobacteriaceae bacterium
AAATGGTAGCGGAAAACAATCATGATTTCTACGTATTGGAAATCAGCAGCTTTCAATTGGACGGTATAGTGGATTTTAAACCACATATCGCCATTATTACAAATATTACACCAGACCATTTGGATAGATATGGATATAAGTTTGAAAACTATATCTCCTCAAAATTTAGAATAGTACAAAATCAGACCTCGGAAGATTATCTGATTTATGATGCTGATGATGAAGAAATTGTGAAATGGTTGGAAAAACATCCGGTTCAATCCAAATTGTTGCCTTTTTCATTGAACAGGCAAGTTTCGGAAGG
>CAXMOE010000084.1:0-11442 GCA_964194835.1 uncultured Flavobacteriaceae bacterium
TTGAGCAGTAAGTCGATTACATCAGGGTTATTGAACAAAAATTTCGAAATCAACACTGCTATATATGCCTGAATAATAATCATTGTGGAAACACCAAGACTGTAGATAACACCATTCAATTTTCCTTTTTCAACACTGGTTTTGGCTGCGTTCATGTTCAACAGACCGGGAGGAACTGTTGCCATAAAAGCCGCAGAAAAAGTGACAAAAAAAAGAATGAGCAGATGCGTCATTGGTTACGATATCCTAAATTGAATATAGGTGATTGGTTTATCTTTTTCAAGATACTGATTTTCATAGAAAGTTTGTATTTTCATGACTTCTTTTGGACTCCCTTCATTTTTGTATACATCATGATTGGCATAAATCACTTCGTCATCCAAGCCGTGCAACAAGCCTAATGTATAACCGTGCATAAATTCACTATCGGTCTTCAAATTCACTACGCCATCTTGTTTTAATATGTGTTTATATTTGTTGAGAAAGTCTCTATTGGTCAGCCGATGTTTGGTACGCTTATATTTAATCTGTGGATCAGGAAATGTAATCCAAATTTCAGCCACCTCGTTTTCAGCAAAAAGAAGGTCGATCAATTCAATTTGCGTACGTAAAAAGGCAACATTGTCCAGATTTTCTTCCAGGGCAGTTTTGGCACCACGCCAAAATCGGGCTCCTTTAATATCTATTCCAATAAAATTTTTGTTTTTGTTCAGTTTGGCAAGTCCTAAGGTATATTCTCCCTTGCCACATCCCAATTCCAATATAATAGGGTTCTTGTTTCCAAAAAATTCCTGCCAATTACCTTTTTTTGAAAACGCCCCATCCTGAATTTCCTCCCTATTAGGCTGGATTACATTTTTAAAGGTCTCGTTCTCCTTAAATCTTTTCAGTTTGTTTTTACTCCCCACAGAAATCGTATTATTATAATACGGCAAAGCTAAGGAAATCTTCCTTGGGAAGAACAATGATTAAGCCGTCTCGTTCTTTGATTTCTCCATGGTAAACGAAAATTCCGAACCAACTTCCTCAACACTTTCAACAAATATTTTTTCGTCGTGGGCTTCTATGATATGTTTTACAATGGAAAGTCCCAATCCAGAACCTCCTTCTCTCCTGCTACCACTCTTGTCTACCCTATAAAAACGTTCAAATAGTCTTGGAATATGTTGCTCCGCTATTCCTTCCCCATTATCGGTAATCCGCACAATTACTTTATTTTTAATAAGGTTTTCCACACTAACTTCTGTGGTGCCGTTCTCTTGTCCATAATTAATTGAATTTGCCAGCAGATTGGTAATTACCTGTTGTATTCTTTCTCGATCGGCGCATACATTGGTTGGGTCATAATGATCCATATCAAAAGTTAGGGTTATGTTTTTTTTGGAAGCTTTCATTTCCAAAAGGTCAAACACATTTTGAATAAGCTCAATAATATCAAAATCCTTGAGTTCGAGGTGCAAATCTCCAACTTCCAGTTTGGTGATCAAATCCAGATCCTTTACTATATATAAAAGCCTTTCTACACCTTTGTTGGCACGCTGGAGGTATTTTTTTAGAACCTTTTTATCTTCTAGGCCGCCATCCAATAATGTTAAGATATACCCTTGGACCGTAAATAATGGAGTCTTTAGCTCGTGGGAGACATTGCCCAGAAATTCTTTTCGGTATTCTTCCCTAATTTTTAAAGTGTCGATCTCTATCTTTCTGTCCTTGGCAAATTTTTCAATTTCTTCGGTCAGCGTCTTCATGTCTGTGTTTACGGTCCTTGTAGTCAAGGAAGAAGACTCCAACAGAGATACATTATCGTATATTTTTTTTACCCTTCTATATATAAATTTTTCCACCCGTAATTGGATAATCAAAAAGGATGACAAAAAGGCCAAAAGGCCAAAAATGGTAAGAAATTTCCAATCCAAGATGTCTTTAAACCACATAAAGACCCCAAACAATACGTATAATACAATGCCAACAAAAAAAGCTGAACGCAAGGCAAATCTATATGACTTTTTTAGGCGAACGGGCATTATAAAACAAACTTATAGCCAACACCCTTCACGGTCTTAAAATGTAGGTCACCAATTTTTTCGCGCAATTTTCTGATATGAACATCTATGGTGCGTCCACCAACGACAACTTCATTACCCCAAACTTTATCCAAAATCACTTCCCTTTTAAACACCTTGCTGGGTTTAGAGGCCAACAATGCCAACAATTCAAACTCTTTACGGGGAAGTATAATTTCTTGCCCATTATTAACAATTTTGTACTCTTCCCGATTAATAATGATATTCCCGACCGATACAATATCATCCACTTCCTGGTGATCCTCCCTTAATCTTCTTAGCAGCGCTTTTACCTTACTTACCAAAACCTTGGGTTTAATAGGTTTTGTAATGAAATCATCTGCCCCTGCATCAAAACCGGCAACTTGTGAATAATCTTCACCCCGTGCCGTTAAGAAAGTAATAATGGTATGCTCAAGCCCAGGTGTTTTTCGTATAATCTCACAAGCTTCAATACCATCCATTTCAGGCATCATTACATCCAAAATGATTAAATGAGGACTTTTCTTCTTTGCCTTGGATACTCCTTCAACTCCATTTTTGGCAGTAAACACTTTATATCCTTCGTTAGATAAATTATAACTAACTATCTCCAAAATATCAGGTTCATCATCAACTAAAAGTATCCTAATGTCCTTCTTTTTCATGTTTAATTCATATTGGTTAAATGGCTCAAAAGTAAAGATAATACTATTCCCCTTAACCTTTTAACATTCTTTTAATATGGTAACACTATAGTAACACAAAAGACACAAGCAATTAATATGTGGATAATAATTACTCTAAAAAGTCCATTTAAAGATGGCTTTCCTGCAGTTTGTCGAAAAATTCCTTCATTCCCATACTGCTATTAACAATCAATAGCTTAAATTATTATCTTTGAAACATATACGGCTATATGAAGCACCTTTACCCTCTAATATTCTTTCTTTTTGTTTCCTTGAGTTATGGGCAGGACAGTCAGGCTAATGGGGATATCGAAGGCTTTAAATTGTATCCAAATCCCGTAACCAACGGAAAAGTGTTCATTAGTACTGTGCATAATGCTCCAAAAAAAATATTAATTTTCGATGTATTGGGTACGCAGGTGCTTGAAACCACTATACTTGGCTCAGAATTGAATTTATCCGAATTTGATGCTGGTGTGTATGTTATAAGGGTCTTTGAAAATGGCCAAGTAGCTACTCGAAAGCTTATTGTTAAATAAGGTCCTGAAAATCACTTATTTTCATGTACCACAACTACATAATAAATATTTAACTTGTTAATTTCCTACAACAAGTAATAAATGATGTTCACATACAAAAAACAGCATTTCACAACATTTTATATTTGTAAATAGTCTCTTTCGCTATATTTACAGTGTTGATCCCAAATCAATTACAAATGAAAAAAATCTACTTTGCCCTGCTTATGGGATTTACCTTGGTATTATCCGCACAGGAGGTTGTAGAAGTACAACCCCAGAAGGATAAACCATCTTCCCTATTTAAATTGTATCCCAATCCAGCTTTTGATGATGTGGTATATATAACCACAAAGAAAAACGACAACAAAGATATCGTGGTTTACGATGTTTTTGGAGAAATAGTTTTAAGAGATAGGATATCCACAAATGCCCTTAACATTTCTCGATTGGTTCCTGGAGTGTATGTGTTACAAGTTACGGAGAACAGCGATTCAATGACCAGAAAGCTGGTAGTGAAGTAACTTTCAATATCGAATTGAATAAAAAAGTCCCTCTCCTGACTGCAATCCGGAGAGGGACTTTTTTATTTTATAACATATCTGATATTGTTACTTTTGTAATAGTAAAACTAAGAATGGACACCTATAAAATTTTTGATATAGCAACCTCAGAGGAATTTGATTCCCTTGCGCTTGAAATATTTAGGATGCAATATCGTAACAATAAGGTTTACAGAGAATTCTGTGGACATTTAGGTAGAACCGTGAACCAAATTAATCGCGTTCAGGACATCCCGTTTTTACCCATTCAATTTTTCAAGACCAAAACGGTTATTTCGGGCACTGAGACCCCAACAACAACATTCATCAGTAGTGGCACCACCGGCAGCAATACCAGCAAACATTATGTAACCGATCTTAAAATTTATGAGAGCAGCTATTTAAAGGCCTTTGAACATTTCTATGGAAATATAGCGAAGTATTGTGTTCTGGCTCTACTCCCTTCTTATTTGGAAAGGAAAGGTTCCTCTTTGATATATATGGTTGACGACCTTATTAAGAAAAGCAATCACCCTGACAGTGGTTTCTATTTACATGATCTTTCCAAGTTAAAAGAAAAATTGGTGCATCTCGATACAAATGGTGTCCCAGTATTGCTCATTGGTGTTACCTTTGCTTTGTTGGATATGTCAGAAAAGCAACAATTAAAATTGAAACATGCCATTGTGATGGAAACTGGGGGCATGAAAGGAAAAAGACTGGAAATGGTCCGAGAAAAATTGCACCAAGATTTAATAAAGGGATTTGGTGTGCCATCCATTCATTCAGAATACGGCATGACCGAGCTTTTGTCCCAAGCCTATTCCCTCGGAAATGGTATTTTTAATGCTCCCGCCTGGATGAAAATATGCATTCGAGACACAGAAGACCCTCTTAGCCTACTTCCGTATGGAAAAACAGGTGGGGTAAACATTATTGACTTGGCCAATATCAATTCTTGTTGTTTTATTGCTACTCAGGATTTAGGGAAGATTTATGACGATGGAAGTTTTGAAATTTTGGGCCGATTTGACAATTCCGATATCCGTGGATGTAATTTGATGGTGATATAGTTCTAAATACATATTCCTTTGAGTCTTGGATAGTCATTAATCTGTAAATATATTGCCGTATGCCATTCAAGTCCTATAAGTCACTCATGTCAATCTATTATCAAAACAAAGTAATTCTTTTTCCCCCGTTGCAGAAGAACAAATTTGTCATTGATCAAATCAGAATTTGTAATGGTATGTTGCTCATTAACCTTTTCTTTATTCACGGAAATGGAATTTTGTTTTAGCTCTCTTCTTGCCTCGCCATTGGATCCCAAAAATCCAGTTTTTGCAGCAAGGGCGGCAATCATATCCAAACCGTTTTCTATGTCAGTTTTAGAAATTTTTGCTTGAGGCACACCTTCAAAAACTTCCAAGAACATTTTTTCGTCCAACTTCTTTAGATCATCAGAGGTCGATTTTCCAAATAGGATATTGCTAGCTTGCATGGCCTTATCCAAATCTTCTTTGGAATGGGTCGTCACCGTGACTTCCTCTGCCAATCTCTTTTGCAACACCCTTAAGTGAGGAGCCTCAGCATGCTCGGTTATCAATCCTTCTATTTCCACTTGGGATAAAAAAGTAAATATTTTAATATATTTCTCTGCATCTTCATCCGATGTATTCAACCAGTATTGGTAAAATTTATATGGGGAGGTCCTATTGGCGTCTAACCATATATTGCCTCCATCGGTTTTTCCAAATTTGGTGCCATCAGCTTTGGTAATCAATGGACAAGTAAGTGCATACCCTTTACCTCCCCCAATCCTTCGAATCAATTCTGTTCCTGTGGTAATGTTTCCCCACTGGTCACTTCCGCCCATTTGTAGGGTGCAGTCATATTTCTGATAGAGGTATAGAAAATCATAGCCTTGCACCAGTTGATACGTGAATTCTGTAAATGACATCCCTTCCTTTACTTCAGCTGACAATCGTTTCTTTACTGAATCTTTTGCCATCATATAGTTTACAGAAATATGTTTGCCTACATCCCGAATAAAGTCCAAGAATGAAAAGTCTTTCATCCAATCATAGTTGTTCACCAAAACAGCTGCGTTTTTGGCGTCGCTCTTAAAATCCAAGAATCGGGAAATCTGTTCCTTTAAGGCTTCTTGGTTATGGCGGAGTGTAGCTTCATCCAATAAATTGCGTTCAGCAGATTTCCCAGAAGGATCTCCAATCATACCGGTGGCACCACCTACCAAAGCGTAAGGTTTGTGCCCTGCCAACTGAAAATGGCGCAACATCATTACCCCAACCAAATGTCCAATATGTAATGAATCGGCAGTGGGATCAATCCCCACATAAGCTGATTGCATACCGGCCAACAAATGTTCCTCAATACCAGGCATAGCATCGTGCAACATTCCTCTCCATTTTAATTCTGCCACAAAATTTGAAACCATTCTTCTCTATACATTTTAAATAGTTCCTGCAAATATAAAAGAACGAATGCTTTAGGCTTTCTAAAAAGTGAATAAATCCACAACAAATAAGTAAATTTGATTTATGATTTTAGTTACAGGTGGTACGGGTTTAGTAGGTGCACATCTCTTATTTCACTTGCTAAACAGTGGTAAGTCGGTTAAAGCCATCCACAGAAAAGAAAGCAAACTGGAACAAGTTAAAAAAGTCTTTACCTATTATTCAAAAAATGCCAATGGGTTGTTCCAACAGATAAATTGGGTAGAGGCCGATTTAAATGATCTTCCAGCATTGGAAACTGCGTTTAAGGACGTAACCCGCGTATATCATTGTGCTGCATTGATTTCTTTTGATCCCAGGGATTATGACATCATGCACAAAATAAATGTGGAAGGAACAGCCAATATTGTAAACTTATGTCTTGCACTAAAGATTGAAAAACTTTGTTATGTGAGTTCCATTGGAGCAATAGGAAACGGTATTGGTGGGGTCACTGCCACAGAAGAAAATGAATGGAACGCGAACAAAGCAAATGTATATGCCCTTACCAAAAATGATGCGGAAATAGAAGTCTGGAGAGGTTCCCAAGAAAATTTGGATGTGGTTTCTGTAAATCCAGGATTGATTTTGGGTCCAGGTTTTTGGTATAGTGGAAGTGGGGTCTTGTTTAAAACTGCGGCGGAAAATAATAAATACTACCCCCCGGGAGGTACAGGTCTCATTACAGTGGGTGATGTGGTAAGGCTAATGACAAGCCTAATGGACTCCACAATTACCAATGAACGTTTTATTGCAATCGCCGAAAATCTTACGTACAAAGAAATTTTATCTGGGATTGCAAAAGGTTTTAATAAGCCTGCGCCAACCCAAAGACTTAAATTTTGGCAATTGGAAATCTTATGGCGTTTAGATTGGTTACGGAGCCAAATTACAAGTAGGGGAAGAAGGTTAACCGAAAATGCCGTTGAATCGTTGCGCAATCCGCAAATTTACGACAACACAAAAATTAAGCAGGCACTGGATTTTGAATTTGAATCCTTGGAAGAAACCATCCTATTTTCCTGTAATCGGTTTACTGAAGAGAGTCTTTAATTTGTTCATTTGACTTTCGCTTTTTTAGCTTCTCTACAGATTTTGAGTGCCTATTACCCGCACTATCCAATACTTGCCTCCTATCCTCTTCCATTTGTTTTTTCTCTATCTGCAATTTAGTGTCCACAGCAGTATAAATCTCCTCATATTCGGCAGGTATCGAAGCATAATAGATATCACTATTGACAAATTGTATACTATCTACCCCATATTTGGTGTAAATGTAATCCATGGTCTCTATATTGTTTTTCTTTAAAATCTCGGAATTACTGTTCTTGGCAGCGCTTATTACGGCAAGGTCATGAATAATGGCAGCCATCGTATCCTTGGGTATTAGATTTGTGGGTTTCTCTATCAGCTTCTCCCCACAGGAATAAAAAAGACATAATAGAATAAGAAAAAAAAGGTTTTTCATTACTATCGATTAAATGTTAATCTTCTGGCTTTTCTTTCACCGGAAAAACTACCATGCTCATAGGCCAAATGCCCGTTTACGAATGTATGGGTTATTTTGGATTTGAAAGTACTACCCTCAAAAGGGGACCATCCGCATTTATACACTATGTTGCCTTTGTTTACTTGCCATGCATCATTCATATTAACAACCACCAAATCAGCAAAATAACCTTCACGAACATATCCACGTTTTTTGATATTGAAAAGTTTAGCTGGATTGTGGCACATTTTCTCCACTATTTTCTCCAGTGAAATTATTCCTTCATGGTACTTTTCGAGCATGGCGCTCAATGCATGCTGCACCAAAGGACCTCCTGATGGGGCATTTGTATACAAATTATTTTTTTCTTTCAGCGTATGTGGGGCATGGTTTTTCCTCCAGGGTATGCGGCGCATGGTCGGTAGCCACCACATCTATTCGGTCGTCCAAAACTGCTTTCCACAATTGGTCTCGGTCTTCTGCCGTTTTTACCGCAGGATTCCATTTTATGAGTGTTCCCTTACTTTCATAATCCGCGTCAGAAAACCATAAATGATGAATACAGGCCTCTGCAGTTATTTTTTTTTCTTCAAGAGGAATATCATTTCTAAAAAGATTTGTTTCCTTTCCAGTTGAAACATGAAATACGTGTAATCGTGCACCTGTTTTCTTGGCCAAGGCCACGGCCTTAGATGAGGAAAGATAACAGGCTTCCTCAGAGCGTATAATAGGATGGTATTTCATGGGGATATCATCCTCGTATTTTTCCATATACACTGACAAATTTTCCCGAATTGTGGTTTCATCTTCACAATGTGCGGAAATGACCATTTCCGTATTTTTAAAAATTTTTTCGATTACCTCCTCGTTATCCACCAACATATTTCCAGTTGACGACCCTAGAAATAATTTAACTCCCGAACAGGCATTCCGATCCAATTTTTTAAGCTCCTCCAAATTATCATTGGTACATCCGAACAAAAAAGAATAGTTAGCATATGAGGTGTTAGAAGCAATTGTAAACTTTTCTTCCAATTTTTCAATTGTAGTCGTTTGCGGAATAGTATTGGGTTGCTCCATAAACGTGGTAATTCCGCCCGCAATGGCCGCCTTACTTTCTGTTGCAATATTTCCTTTATGTGTTAGTCCAGGTTCCCTAAAATGAACCTGATCATCTATTAAACCGGGAATAACATAACTGCCATTAACATCTATAACTTTTGCGTCATCCGCGTTAATGGTAGAAGCCATTTTTAAAATTATATCTCCCTGAATTAAGATATCTGTTTCAAAAAGGACATTTTCATTGACAACGGTGGCATTCTTAATCAGAATTTTTTCCATGCTAAAAGTTATTTTTATGAAACAAACTCCTAAACCTCATTTTTAGGACGCCAAAAACAGCCTCCCCAATAATGGAGCTGCTCATTTTTGATTTTCCAAGCACCCTGTCAGTAAATACAATTGGAACTTCTTCAATGTGAAACTTTTTAAGATAGGCCCTGAACTTCATTTCTATCTGAAAAGCGTATCCGATAAATCGGACAGAGTCCAAATTAATTTCCTCCAACACTTTCCGCCTATAGCACACAAATCCAGCAGTTGGGTCGTGCACCCTCATTCCTGTTATTAATTTCACATAAAATGAGGCCCCATAAGAAAGTAAAATACGATACAATGCCCAGTTCACCACATTGATACCTTTTTTGTACCTTGAACCTACTGCAACATCAGCCCCATTCGCACAGGCATCATAAAGTCTTATCAAATCGGCTGGTTTATGTGAGAAATCGGCATCCATCTCAAATATAAAGTCATACTTCCTATCTATTGCCCACTTAAAGCCCTGAATATAGGCCGTGCCAAGACCTAATTTCCCTTTTCTTACCTCAAGAAATAATCTATCTCTGAACTGTTTTTGTAGTTCCATAACCTTTTCGGAAGTACCGTCAGGAGAATTATCATCCACTATAAGAACATGAAAATCCTTCTCCAAATCAAAGACAGCATTTATAATTGCCTCAATGTTTTCGATTTCGTTAAAAGTAGGGATAATGACTAAGCTGTCTGTCATTGACTTGTTGTGATTTGGGCAAAAATACCATTTTAATGTCTTTAAAGAAATCCTGTTTTGGGTTTTAGCATATATTTAATCCACTTGCGTAGCCTTTCATATAATTTAGATCTAATAATTGAGCCAATATCTCCTTATTTTACCTGCCTTAAATACCGTGTGCAACAACAGTTCGAATTTAAAATGAAATACTTGAACGGCAGCGCACAAATATTTCTTTCAATTCAAATAAAAACCATTGATTTCTTTTTCGTTAAGTTCATGACATAAATTGTTTAATTCGTAATTTTGGTGTGAATCTGCAAAAATAACGATGCTAAGACTTCCCAAACTTTTCCTATATTTTCTAGCAGCCTTTTTTATAATTAACCTAATCCAAAGCCATTTTACAGAGCTTATTTTTGACGAGGCCTATTATTGGTATTATGCACAGCATATGTCTTGGGGTTATTTTGATCATCCTCCCATGGTTGCCTTGCTAATAAAAATTAGCAGCTTTTTTTTTGACGGGGAACTGGGTGTGCGTTTTATAAGCTGTGTATTGTCGACCGCAACGTTTATCTTTTTATGGCTTTTGGTGGAGAATCCAAAAAAAAATGGGTATATCTCACATTTTTATGTGTTGGTCTTCTCCATGACTTTGTTAAATGCCTACGGATTCTTTACCCTTCCAGATACTCCCTTACTTTTTTTTACGGCATTATTTTTATGGATTTATAAAAAATTCATTCGATCACCATCATTGGTGTTGAGTATTGTAATGGGAGTTGTTATGGCTGCATTAATGTACAGTAAATACCACGCTGTATTGGTCATTGTGTTGGTATTATTGTCCAATCTAAAATTAGTGTTCAACAAATTGGCTTGGTTATCCGTAATAGTTGCTTTACTGTGTTACATGCCACATTTTTTATGGTTATACGAAAATGATTTTGTATCGATTAAATATCATCTGTTCGAACGCCCCAACGACGCCTACAGATTCACTAAATATTCCTTAGGGTTTATTGTAAATTTAATAGCAGTTTTCGGGTTTACATTTCCATGGATATATCAATCATTATTTAAAACGAAGGCATCTGATAAGTTTACAAGGGCACTTCTATTTTTAACCTATGGTGTTCTTCTCTTCTTTTTTATTTCCAGTTTTAATCGAAGGGTACAGACTCAATGGATTATATTGATTTGCATTCCCCTGGCAGTTCTTGCCTATAACTACTTATTAGAGAATAAGAATAACAGGAAATGGATATTTCGAACTGGCATTATCAACATAATCATTCTATTGTTCCTACGTATTGGTCTGGTTAATAAACAGTTTTTTCCTGTAGTGTACGAAACCCATGGCAACAAAAAATGGGTAAAGGAGATACAATCCCAAGTAGGCAACATACCGGTTATTTTTGAAAATTCTTATAGAAATGCTCCCATGTACGCTTTCTATTCTGGGAGTAAATCTTATTCACTGAACAACCTGTACTATAGACAAAACCAATATTCTATCGACAATTCGGAATCGGAAATTCAGGGCAAAAAGATTTTGTATGTTACCAAATACTGGAAAAGTGGTGA
>CAXMOE010000085.1:0-3633 GCA_964194835.1 uncultured Flavobacteriaceae bacterium
GATTCGTTATGGGATTCTATGGTAGAGGGCATTGCAGAAGGCCGAAATATGAGTGGTGAAAACGTGAACATTATAGCGGATACTTTGGGCGCAAGGACACCTGAATTTGCAAAAGCCTCGGGCTTAATTGATGATATACTATATTATGATCAGTATGAGGAAAAGTTAAAAGAAGCAATGGATATTGCGTTGGATGATGATCTGAATTATATAGAACTTAAAGATTATATTAAAATTGCCAACAAAAAGAGATTGGATAAGGGTAAAGACAAGATTGCTGTTGTATTTGCCCAAGGTGAAATATTTTATGGTGAAGGCGGCCCTAATGTTATAGGGCAAGGTATTATAAATGATGCCTTAATAAGGGCACGGGAAGATGACAATGTAAAAGCCGTTGTATTACGTGTAAATTCTCCAGGCGGTAGTGCCTTGGCCTCAGATATCATTTGGCGGGAAGTAGCACTTACCAAAGCAGTTAAGCCAGTGGTTGTCTCCATGGGCGATATTGCGGCATCCGGGGGGTATTACATAGCTGTTGCCGGAGATAAGATATTTGCAGAACCAACAACTATTACAGGGTCTATTGGCGTTTTTGGGACTGTCCCAAATATGAGTGAATTAGCTGGCAACATCGGTATAAATGCAGAACAAGTAGGGACCAACAAAAATTCGGTAGACTATTCGTTGTTTGAACCAATGACAGATGACTTTAGAAATGTAGTCAAAGAATCGGTGGAGAAGACATATGAAACTTTTATTAGTAGGGTTGCCCTAGGACGAAATATATCATTGGCCCAAGCGGACAGTATGGGACAGGGACGTGTTTGGAGTGGAACAGATGCTAAACGACTGGGTCTGGTTGATGAACTGGGTGGTCTGGATGATGCCATTACTGAAGCAGCTTCCTTGGCAGATCTGGAATCCTATAGTATCAGAAAATATCCTAAATACAAATCGGGCTTTGAAAAATTAATGGAAGATTTGGGTGGGGCCAGTGCTAAGAGCAAAGAATCCTTTATTGAAAATGAAATAGGGACAGAGGCCTACACTATTTTAAAACAGGTACAATCGGCCTTGCAGCAACAAGGTATTCAGGCTAGGATGCCATTCCTGTTAAATATCAAATAAAGGATGACGCTTAAGGACAAAAAACTGGCGTTTACCATCTATTTATTCTTGGGTGCGCTTTTTGTCACCTCTCTGGTGGTGTCAAACCTTATCTTTCAAAAGTTTTTTTATTGGAGACCCTTTGGGGATGTCACCATTTTTGGGGCCCCGCTGTTCGAATTATCTGTGGGGATTTTACCTTATCCCATAACGTTCTTGATCACTGATCTTATTTCTGAGATTTTCGGGAAAAAGAAGGCCAATAAAATAGTTACAGCTGGTATTTTTGCCTCGTTTTTTTCGATGGGGATAGTTTTGTTGGCCAATATTGCCCCGGCCATACCCAGTTCTCCTGTGGGCAATGAGATGTTTAGTAGTGTGTTTGCGCTTTCACCAATTGCAGTATTAGCCTCCATGATTGCCTATTTGTGTGCCCAATATGTGGATATTGCTATTTACCATTTTTGGAAACGGATAACCAAGGGCAGACATCTTTGGCTACGTAATAACTTTTCTACTTTTCTATCACAGTTCATTGATACATTTACAGTCGTTGGGCTTTTGTGTATATTTAAGGTGCTGCCATGGGATCTATTCTATGGTCTTCTTATCAGTGGCTTTGTTTTTAAGGTTTTCATCGCTTTTCTTGACACACCTTTCCTTTATCTGTTCGTATACATTCTTAGAAAACGGTTTAAACTTGCCATTGGCCAGGAAATAGACTTGGGCGTATAATAATTATTGCTTTTTTTAGTTTTTATCCTAAGACTAGGTTACGATATGAAAAAGAAGATTTTAAAAGGTATTGCAATTTTTGTGATTCTTATTCTTGGGGTGTTAATTGGGGCTCCCTTTTTTCTACAAACAAAGATTGCTGATATTATCAAGAATAAGGTAAACTCAGGGATTAACGCAACTTTTAATTTTGAGGATGCGGATCTAAGCCTATTCAGCAATTTCCCCAATGCTAAAATTACATTACAGGATATTTCTCTAGTCAATAAGATCCCTTTTGAAGGGGATACTCTATTTACCTCCAAAGAAATGGAGTTGAAAATGTCTATCGGGGAACTTTTCAAAGGGGCTAACGATGCCATTAGGATTACAAGTCTTAAAATAGATAGAGCTCATCTTAATATAAAAATCAATAAAGACCAAAAGGCCAATTTTGATATTGCCAAGGAAACTGAAACGAACTCCAGTGATTCTCCGGATGACGGTAATTTTATGTTGTCCATGGAATCTTATGTTATTTCTGATTCCAAGATAAGTTATGATGACTTGGCCTCTGGAATGCTTTTAGAAATAGTTGAATTGAATCATGAGGGTAAGGGTGATCTTTCATCGGACACCTCCGAATTGGATACCCATACCACTGCATTGGTATCGTTTGTGATGGACAGCACTAATTATCTCAACAAAAATAAAGTGCAGTTGGATGCTCTTATTGGGATTGATCTAATTGAAAACAAATATTCCTTTTTAAAGAATAAAGCGCTGTTAAATCAACTCCCTATCGTCTTTGAGGGGTCAGTAAAAGTGAACGAGGATAATCAGGAAGTCAACATAAGTTTTAACACACCATCTTCGGACTTTAAAAACTTTTTAGCGGTTATTCCTGAGGTGTATTCCAAAAATATTGAGGATGTTAAGACTACGGGTAACTTTACTGTTGCTGGAGAATTCAAAGGTCTTATAGATGAAGAACATCTCCCCAAATTCAATATCAAAATGAATTCGGAAAATGCCTCATTTAAATATCCCGATCTCCCAAAATCGGTCAGGAATGTAGTTATTGATACTGAAATTTCGAATACGACGGGAATAATCGAAGATACTTATATAGATATACGAAAGTTTTCTTTTAGAATAGATCAGGATGCATTTATCATGACCTCAAAAATCACCGGTTTGTTGGATAATATGAAGGTAAATGCAAGTATGAAAGGAAATATGAATTTGGCCAATATTTCCAAGGCGTATCCTGTACCAGCAGATTTAGAATTAAAAGGAATATTGAACGCAGATATCAGAACGGCATTTGATATGGCCTCAGTGGAGAAAAAGCAATATGAAAACACCCGAACTAACGGAACTATGAACCTAAAGGGTTTTGAATACCGCTCTGTGGATCTGTCCAATCCAATAATGATAAGCACTACAACAATTAGTTTTAATCCAAAGGAGGTGAGCTTGAAAGAGTTTGATGGAGTACTGGGTAACACCGATTTTAATGTAAACGGGACCATTCACAATCTGCTGGGATTTATGTTCAATGAAGAAAATGTGAAAGGGAATTTTAATCTAATATCAGACACCTTTAACGTCAACGATTTTATGGTGGAAGAAAGCGATATAACATCAAGTACCTCCACTCCAATAACCGACGGAGGTAAAAAGGAAGAAAAAATAAAAATTCCTGCTTGGTTGGATTGTAGTATCCAGGCATCGGCTAATACGGTACTCTATGATAACCTGATTTTGAAAAATGTATCGGGCAATTTAAGGGTCAAAGATGAAAAGGTG
>CAXMOE010000085.1:3643-11135 GCA_964194835.1 uncultured Flavobacteriaceae bacterium
AGAGGGTGGCTCGGTTGCGGAGGAACAATTGAAAATCCCTTCATTTTTGGATTGTAACATAAATGCCATCGCTGGTACCGTAATTTATGACAATCTTAATCTAAAGGATGTGAAGGGCAATCTAAGGATTGTTGATGAAAAAGCAATATTGACAAATATGACTTCGGTATTGTTCAGTGGTAGGGTCTCTTTTAATGGAGAAGTTTCCACTAAAAATGAAACTCCAACCTTTACAATGAAATTGGGAATGGATGGATTTAAGATCGGGGAAACCTTTAAAGCCATGGAGCTATTGGATGTTCTGGCTCCGATTGCCGGGGCATTAAAAGGAAAATTTGATTCCGAGATAGAAATTTCGGGAAATTTAAATGACAGCTTTACACCTGATTTGGCGACTATTTCTGGAAATGTTTTGGCAGAATTGCTGGCGGCTGATATTAATTCCAACCAGGCAAACGCACTATCTGCGTTGAGCACTAAACTTGAATTTATAAAAACAGATAAACTTGATCTTAAGGGACTTAAAACGGTACTTGCCTTTGAGGACGGAAAGGTGAAGGTAAAACCCTTTACGATCAACTATGAGGACATTGCGATCAAAGTATCAGGAAATCATACCTTTGACAAACAATTGAATTATGAGGCCATCCTTGATGTTCCATCGAAATATTTGGGTAACGAGGTAAGTAGCCTTATTGCAAAGTTGGATGATAAGGAATTGGAAAATTTAACCATCCCGGTGACTGCAAAAATAGGAGGTGGATATGCAGATCCAACCGTGACCACGGATTTGACTTCAGGGGTAACCAATTTAACAAACCAATTGGTTGAAATTCAAAAACAAAGATTATTGAACCAAGGAAAGGAAGAAGTCCAAAATTTGATTGGAGGAGCACTTTCAGGAAATTCGCAAACTAAGGATTCCACTTCAGATGGAGTAACTCAGGTTCTAGGTGGATTATTGGGAGCAAATACAAAGAAATTGGATACTTCGGTCACTGAAAAGGATACCGTAGTTCCTAAAAATGACCCTGTGCAAAAAGCCGCAAAAAATATCTTAGGCGGGCTGCTTGGTGGCAAAAAGAAGAAGGATACTGCCAAAAACCAAAAGGACTCTGTTAACTAATCTCCAAAGAGACATAATACCCTTCGCTTCCACGAACATTAAATACAGTACTGTCCTCAAAGATGAGGTATTGCCCTTTTATTCCTTTTAAAACACCCTTATAATTTGGAGTTTTACCCAAACTAAGACTTTTTACCTTTTCAGGATATTGCAATACCGGAAAATCAATATGGGTCTCTACATTGTTTTCAATATAATAGTCAGCGGCTTCCTCGGGAATGTAAATTTTAAGTTTGTTGCGCCATTCCACCAGGTTTTCATCAACTACATCATTGGTCAGCATTTTTCGCCAATTGGTCTTGTCGCCAATATGGTCCTTTAATGCAACTTCTGTAATGCCGGCCAAATAGCGATTGGGTACTTCTACAATTTCAATGGCCTCGTGCGCCCCTTGGTCTATCCATCGAGTCGGAACTTGGGTTTTACGGGTTACACCTACCTTTATATTACTGGAGTTTGCCAAGTAAACAATATGGGGCTGTAACTGCACTTTTTTTTCGAATTCCAAATCCCTGTCTTCCTTGTTTAAATGTGCGGTGCTTAGTTCTGGTCGCATAATCCAATCGCCTGCAGATGGAATTTCAAAAAAGCAGCTCTTACAAAAGCCTTGTCTGAATATGGGACGATCTTCTCCACAATTGAGACATTGGTGTTTTATGAAGTTGATCTGCAAGCTTTTGCCCAGGATCTGATTTAGATTGAGAAAATCATTTTCAAAAATCAAATAGTATTGAATGGGCTGTCCCATTTCAGTTTCCATTTTTCGTAAAACACCTTCGTATTGCATGAATATTTTATTTAATATCAATTTGAAAATGATATCTTTAAGAACTATTTTTAACTGAACAAAACTGATTTTTAAAGCCTAGCTATTTACAGGATAAAGATACCTAAAAATGCCAATACCTATTATTAATTCTATTGCTTCGTGGCTGTTAAAAAAACGCTATCACCAAATAGAACTTTTTCTGAAATATCCCGAGGAAGTACAGGAAGAGGTATTGCATCAGTTACTTTCCATTGCTGAAAATACAGAAATTGGCAAAAAATATGATTTTAGATCCATCGCCAATTATGAAACATTTAAAGAAAGAATTCCAATAGTTACATATGAGGAAATAGAGCCTTTAATTGAACGGAACAGAAGGGGGGAACAAAACATATTTTGGCCCACATCCATAAAATGGTTTGCAAAGAGTAGTGGTACCACCAATGCAAAAAGCAAATTTATCCCGGTCAGTACCGAAGCCCTGGAGGATTGTCATTATAAGTCGAGTAAAGACCTATTATGTCTGTACTTGAACAATAACGAAAATTCCCAGTTGTTCATGGGCAAGAGTTTGCGACTGGGGGGCAGCAAGGAACTTTATGAGGATAACGGAACTTTCTTTGGAGATCTATCTGCTATTTTAATTGACAATATGCCGTTTTGGGCTGAATTGAGCAGTACTCCTAGTAATAAAGTTTCTTTAATGAGTGAGTGGGAAACGAAAATGGGTGCAATTATTCGTGAAAGTGTACAGGACAATGTCACTAGTTTGGCAGGGGTACCTTCTTGGATGTTGGTGTTATTGAACAATGTACTTGAGGAAACTGGAAAATCACATATTTTCGAGGTTTGGGAGAATTTGGAAGTATATTTTCACGGTGGGGTAAGTTTTAATCCCTACATGGACCAGTTTAAAAAGTTATTGCCCAGAAAAAGTTTTCACTATTACGAGATCTATAACGCTTCGGAAGGGTTTTTTGCGATACAGGATAGGAACAATGCGGATGATTTGTTGTTAATGTTGGATTATGGTATTTTTTACGAATTCATACCAATGGAATCCTATGGTACTCCACAGCAAATTGCCATTCCCCTGTGGCTGGTGAAAACCTTTAAAAATTATGCCATTGTCATTAGTACCAATGCCGGACTCTGGCGATACCAAATAGGGGATACGGTACGTTTTACTTCCACCAATCCCTATCGGGTTAAAGTAACGGGCAGGACTAAACACCACATCAATGTCTTTGGGGAGGAGTTAATTATTGAAAATACCGAGGAGGCACTTAAGAGCATCTGTAAAAAAACTGAGGCTGAGATAAAGGATTATACCGTGGCTCCCATTTTTATGTCTGGCAAAGAAAAAGGGGCCCACGAATGGATTATTGAGTTTAGAAAGGCTCCCAAAGACCTTGATTACTTCACAGAATTTTTGGACAATGCCCTAAAATCCCTGAATTCTGACTATGAGGCAAAACGCTATAATAATACAACCATAGAAAGGCCGAAAGTACATGTGGCTAGGGAGAATCTGTTTTACGATTGGCTGAAATCCAAAAATAAATTGGGAGGCCAACATAAAATACCAAGATTGTCCAATGAACGGGAATATATCGAGGAATTGCTCCAGATGAACAAATAAATGTGGTTTTTTAAAGGTTATTGACCAACTTGTATGAATAATCTTAACCTAACAAATATTTATCTTCATCACTATGGCAGAACGACTAGTTGTATTATCGGATATGTGGGGTTCAAAAAAAGGCCAGTGGATTGCGTCTTATCTTGGCTATTTGCAACAATATTTTGATATCGTCTTTTATGACTGTCAACAACTTGCAAATATTGATCTTACATTAAATACCACGGAAAATATACATAAAGAATTTGTAAATGGGGGTATAGATACCGCAGTGGCCCATCTTTTGAAAAAAGAGAAGGAGCCTAGTCATTATCTTGCCTTCAGTACAGGGGGTACTATAGCTTGGAAAGCCGGATTAAAGGGGTTGCCCATGAAATCTTTATACGCTATCTCTGCAACTAGGATACGTATGGAAGACTCAAGGCCATCTTGCCCAGTTAGATTGCTATATGGAGAGAACGATACTTTTAGGCCTTCAAATGATTGGTTCGAGGAGATTGGTACTGAAATGGAAATTTTCCTAAACTTTGGGCATGATCTTTACTCTGATGAAAAAATCATCAAAAAAGTATGTAAAGATTTATTGGGAAGAGAAATACAAAAGCAGTTTCAAGACTAGGAAACCGCTTTTAATTTTTTTATGGTCTCATAAGACAACTTACCCTCTGCATAAGGCTTGGATACCTTAAACTCTTTTTCATCACTACTTGGCAGTTCAAACATGGCATCTGTAAAAATGGCCTCGCATAAGGAGCGAAGACCTCTGGCGCCCAAGTTGTACTCAATGGCTTTTTCCACAATATAGTCAAGTGCTTGTTCCGTGATTTTAAAGCTTATGCCATCCATAGCAAACAATTTTTCATACTGTTTGATGATTGCATTTTTTGGCTCTGTAAGGATGGCCCTTAAGGTTTTTTTGTCCAAGGGGTTCATATGGGTAAGTACTGGCAACCTTCCAATAATTTCAGGGATAAGGCCATACGATTTTAAATCTTTTGGGATAATGTATTGCAACACATTGGTAATGTCCAAATTATCGTCTGCCTTCGAAGCACTATACCCTACAGCTTGCATATTTAAACGCTTGGTAATAACACGGTCTATCCCATCAAATGCACCTCCGGCTATAAACAATATGTTTTCCGTATTAACTTCAATAAACTTCTGATCGGGGTGTTTTCTACCTCCTTTGGGCGGAACATTTACCACAGTTCCTTCCAATAATTTTAATAACCCTTGTTGCACTCCTTCACCGGAAACATCCCTGGTAATGGAAGGATTATCGCTTTTACGGGCAATTTTATCTATCTCATCAATAAAAACAATGCCTCGTTCCGCTTTTTCAAGGTTATAATCCGCAGCCTGTAATAAGCGTGTAAGTATACTTTCTACATCTTCCCCCACATAACCGGCTTCAGTTAAAACCGTAGCATCCACAATGGCCAATGGAACGTTAAGCATCTTGGCAATGGTCTTTGCCATTAGGGTCTTACCGGTACCTGTTTGCCCTACCATGATAATATTGCTCTTTTGGATCTCTATATCATCTTCCGTTGAACTTGGTTGCAGCAACCTTTTGTAATGATTGTATACAGCAACGGACATTACTTTTTTTGTGCGTTCCTGTCCAATGATAAAAGTTTCCAAAAAACCCTTAATATCCATTGGTTTTCGCAAGATCAGTTCGGAAGATAGATCTTGACTTTTAGACTGCTTCGATTCCTCAGCAACTATACCGTGTGCTTGCTCTATGCATCTATCACATATATGGGCATCAAGCCCGGCAATCAACAGATTGGTTTCAGGCTTTTTCCTTCCACAAAAAGAACATTCTAAATTTTCCTTAGCCATAATAACAGATAACTTTCAAGAATAATAACGAAAAAATTCCAGTTTTGGTTTATTTATAAAAAGGTGTTACCCCTCATTTCGTTGTATTTTGTCGAAATTAGTCTTTGTCCCTTACCAAAATTTCGTCTATCATTCCGTATTTCAAGGCCTCATCAGCTTTCATCCAATAATCCCGATCACTGTCCTCACTTACCTTTTTAAAGGATTGCCCGGAATGATTTGCGATTATTTGGTACAATTCATCTTTCAATTTTAAGATTTCCCTGGCTGTGATTTCAATATCACTGGCCTGGCCTTGTGCGCCACCCCTAGGTTGGTGACTCACTACCCGGGAATGTGTAAGACCGCTCCTTTTTCCTTTTTCACCTGCACATAAAAGCACCGCTCCCATTGAAGCAGCCATACCCGTACAAATGGTGGCAACATCAGGTTTTATAAATTGCATGGTGTCATAAATTCCCAAGCCAGCATACACACTACCTCCTGGGGAGTTAATGTAAATCTGAATATCCTTTGATGCGTCTGCACTTTCTAAGAACAATAATTGCGCTTGTACAATATTGGCCACCTGATCGTTTATGCCTGTTCCCAAAAATATAATCCTATCCATCATCAATCTGGAAAACACATCCATTGCAATCGCATTCAATTGTCTTTCCTCAATAATGTTGGGGGTCATGTTAGTAGGGTACATGCTACTCATAATAGTGTCGTAGTACATGCTACTTATGCCTTGGTGTTTTATGGCGTAATTCTTGAATTCTTTTCCGTAATCCATAGGTCTCTATTCAATATTTTTTGAGAAAAAAAAGGTGCCGAAAAACTCACTTTCGGCACCGTAAATATACTTATTTTATTAGTGAAACCCAATTTTGAAAAACTTGAAAGTTGAATTCTAACGGGTGGGTTGAACCAATCTTCCTGAAAAGCCGAAGCTTAATGGGATTAAACAATCTTTTTGATGTTAAATTAAATTCTCAATAAAGTCTCTACGATCCATATACATCTTTGACAAAGTTTTCATAAGTGACCTCTTTGGTTTTTAAGTTAGCCTTTTCTTTGTATAGAGTGAGTAATTTTTGGCTCATTAACTGTTCAGACAATCGCTTAACTTCATCCTGGTTAGACATTACCCTAGCGGCAATATTGTCCAGTTCCTCTTCTGCAGGATTTAACTGACCATATTGTGCCATCTGTGATTTGATGAATTCTTTTGCAAACTCTTTAAGTTCCTCAAATTGAACTTGTATATCGTTGTCTTTAATGATTTTTCCCTCAATCAATTGATAGCGAAGTCCCTTTTCCGATTTTTCATATTCTTCAGATGCCTCTACCTCAGAAAGTGGTTTTTCACCAGTTAATTGAATCCATTTTTTAAGAAACTCAGCGGGTAGATTAAATTTTGTGCTTTCAATGAAATGTTCTGTGACATCGTTTAAAAGTTTCTGATCGGATTGTTGTTCAAACTGTTTTTCAGAATCTTCCTTTATTTTGGCCTTTAGTTCCTTTTCATTTGATACTTTGTCCTTGCCGAATACTTTATCAAACAATTCTTGATCTAAATTTGCGGGCTCCCTTTCATTAATTTCCTCGACTGTGAACATTAATTCCACATTCAACTTTTCTGTTTTCTCGCTAGGGATTCCCAAAGCACTGGAAAGCAAGTGATTTTCTTTGAACAAGCCTTTGCTCTTTAAAGTAACAATGTCGCCAACTTTTTTGCCTAATAAGCTTTCTACAGCTTTTTTGCTTTTTATCTTATCTAGCTCTATGGTAGATTTGTTGTCGATCTCTTCGGATTCATTCTTAAAAACACCTGTGATTTCGTCTTTTTTCCCAACTTCGGTCTTATTGACCAATTTGCCATATTGTTTTCTGATACGATCAACCTGCTCGTCGATCATTTTTTTGTCTGCTACAATATGATATTGTGTAATTGCTTTTTTGGATTTTAAAAGTACTTCAAAGGCTGGTGTAAGTCCCAGTTCGAATTCAAAGGCAAATTCCTCCGTATCCCAATTAAAATTATCTTGTTGTTTCGGAAGGGGGTTTCCGAGGACATCCAATTTTTCCTCTGTAAGGTATTTGTTGAGATTATCCTGTA
>CAXMOE010000085.1:11199-11433 GCA_964194835.1 uncultured Flavobacteriaceae bacterium
GTTTGCCTGTTTTCTGTAGTCTTTAAGAATTTGCTCTACCTTATCGTTGTAATCGTCCTTTGTAACGGCAACCTTAACAACTGCATTTAACTCGTCAATCTGCTCTTTTGTGATGTTCATCAGCGTATCTAATTTTGCATAAATAAAATGGGATGCAAAAATAGGGTATTTTATGTAGCAAGACAAGTTTTTAAATTACGGAGTTTTAAACCGTTACTTAAGCTTTTTTATCTT
>CAXMOE010000086.1:0-11419 GCA_964194835.1 uncultured Flavobacteriaceae bacterium
GCTGACCCTAGTACGAGAGGACCGGGTCGGACCGACCGCTGGTGCACCAGTTGTCCCGCCAGGGGCATCGCTGGGTAGCTATGTCGGGATGGGATAAGCGCTGAAAGCATATAAGCGCGAAACCCGCCACAAGATGAGATTTCTTTAAAGGGCCGTGGGAGATTACCACGTCGATAGGCCATAGGTAGAAGTACAGCGATGTATGTAGCCGAGTGGTACTAATAGCCCGTAGACTTGCGCAAACGCTCCTCGTGGAGAGTACATACATATTTTTCTGGTGACGCCCCTTTTGGGGCGCACCCTGTCCCTTTATGTCAAAGATATTGGTCCCGCAACAACTTGCGGGACAACGATTTTAGGTGGCCATGGCGATGGGGCCCACCCCTTACCATTCCGAACAGGGAAGTTAAGCCCATCTGCGCCGATGGTACTGCTATACCAAGTGGGAGAGTAGGCCGCCGCCTTTTTTGAAAGACCCTTGACGTTCATTCGTTAAGGGTTTTTTGTTTATTGCTACCTTTGGCAAGAAAAACAACAACATGCCCGAACACATTCCGCACCTGTAATCCACCAACAGATCCCGATCATAAATAAACTGACAATCTAAGATTTCTGGTTGCTATGAAAAAACTGTCATATCATAAAGAGGAAAAACTAAATGCCATCTCTCATGCAATTGGGGTTGTGTTGGGCGTAGTTGGCCTTTATCTACTTTTGGAAAATAATACTGGTAAATCGCCATATGCGCGGTGGGGAATAGTAATATATAGTATATCCATAATCGCATTATATACAGCATCCACATTGTATCATTCCGTTTCGAACTTTGAATTAAAAAAGAAATTGAGAATCCTGGACCATATCAGTATTTATATATTAATTGCAGGGACCTATACCCCAGTTGCTTTGATTACATTGGTCAACGGCAATGGTTGGCTTATTTTCTATACTGTTTGGGGCATTGCAATACTTGGAAGTATCTTTAAACTCTTTTATACAGGAAAATACGAATATGTATCACTATTGTTATATCTGGTAATGGGATGGCAAATTGTTTTTGATTTTCAAAATTTATTGGAACAAAGCTCTTCTATGGGCATCAACCTTTTATTTTTGGGCGGTGCTTTCTATACCCTTGGAATTGTTTTTTATGCAGTAAGGAGAATTCCATACAATCATCTAATCTGGCATTTTTTTGTTTTAGGGGGCAGCATTAGTCACTGGGCCTTTATTTATAACGACGTAGTTTAAGATGTAATCACGTCTTTGAATTCATCAAAAAATCCCTCAAATTGTAGCATGTTGTCGTTTAAAAATTCCATGGTTTGTTGCCAAGTGTTTTTATTATGGATACTTACTCCCAGCTTTTCCACATAAATTCGGGAGATTTCTTTGGTGTTTTCCAGTACGTAACAATCGCTATAAATGGCTTTTGGCAAATAATTGGTTATAAGGATAGACTTTAGAGAAACCAGCTTTTCCCATAATTCAATTCTTTTTTCCAAATCCTGATGGTCCAAATCTAGAGAAACAACTGTTTTGGTAGTATCAAAATAAAACTTAAAAGATAGATCCTTGATTTTTGTATTGTACAAAACCCAATTGCGTGGATATGATTTACCAAAAGCAATCCAGAAATCCTGTCGTAGTTTTTTTGCTTCCTCCTTGCTGTACATTTACATAAAATAAGCAATTGCAATCCCTATGATTATAACCAATAATTTTCTCAGGTTGAACGAATGACCTTCAGAACTTTCGAACAAAATTACTGTAGAAATATGTAAAAATACCCCAATGACCAAGGCTGTTATTGCTGCAGAATATGTTGATATAGCTTCAATATGTGCAGCCAGGTAGCTCCCAATAGGGGTCATCAAAGAAAACAACACTATAAAGAAAACAGAATGACCCAATTTAATTTTAGAACCAATCAAAAAGATGCTAAGAATTATGGCAATAGGTACTTTATGAACCAATATACCATAAATGATGGTATCATTTTCTGCTATGGGGAGCCCTTCCAAAAGTGAGTGTATGGACAAGCTTATAAAAAGAAGCCAAGGAAAACCAGCCTTTTCAATATCTAAATGAACATGTCCGTGTTCCGCTCCCTTGGAAAAAAATTCAAGAAATATTTGTAACAATATTCCTAGCATAACAAATACCCCAATAGTCTTGGGGTTTGAATTCTGATATACGCTAGGGAAAAGTTCAAAAATGGTCAATGCCAGTAAAAATGCGCCACTGAATGCCAATAAAAGCTTGAAGCCTTCTTTATTTTTTGGTTTTACGATCAGAACAAAAACAAAACTTAGCAGTACTGCAAGTATTGGTAAAAGATAGGACATGTATTCTTGGTTAGATGTTTAGACTATTTTAGAAATCTTAAAGCTATAGGGGTTAAAATTAATGTATTTTTGCCGTATTATTTTAAGTATGTATGGACAATAATTTTAAAATGGTTGCAAAAACCATGTTTGGGTTTGAAGAAATTTTGGCCAAGGAGTTGCGGAATCTTGGAGCAACTAATATTCAGGAGGGGATACGCAGTGTTTCTTTTGAAGGGGATACCGGTTTTATGTACAAAGCAAATCTATGTTTACGAACTGCAATTAAAATTGTTAAACCAGTACATTCTTTTTTAGTAAGGGACGAAAATGATCTTTATAAAAAGATATACGCAATGGATTGGTCTCAATACTTAACGACCGACACGACGTTTGCCATAGACGCTACGGTAAATTCTGATAATTTTAGCCATTCCCTTTATGTTTCCCAAAAGACCAAGGATGCTATAGTTGACAAGTTTCGGGATACTGAAGGACGTAGACCCGATGTAGATATTAAATTTCCTGATCTTCGCATTAATATACACATTCAAAAAGATCGATGTAATGTAGCTTTGGACAGTTCTGGCCGATCACTGCATCAAAGGGGCTATAGGACTGCCACAAATATTGCACCTATCAATGAAGTTTTGGCAGCCGGACTACTACTATTAAGTGGTTGGGATGGTCAGTGCGATTTTTTGGATCCCATGTGTGGAAGTGGCACTTTTTTGACGGAAGCCGCCATGATAGCTTGCAATATTCCGGCAAATATCAATAGAAAAGAATTTGCTTTTGAGAAATGGAATGATTTTGATGAGGATTTATTTGAGAAAATTGTGGATAGTAGCTTAAGTAAGACAAGGGAATTTCACTATAAAATTGTAGGATACGACAAGGCCCCTTCAGCAGTTCGGAAATCGCAGGATAATGTCGAAAATGCAAATCTTTCAGAATATATCAGTATAGAACGAAAAAACTTTTTTGAAACCAATAAGTTTACAGAGAACCATTTACATATAGTTTTTAATCCACCATATGGTGAGCGTTTGAATATTGAAATGGAGGATTTTTATTCTTCAGTGGGAGATACTCTTAAACGTAACTATCCGGGAACGGATGCTTGGTTCATTACTTCAAATTTGGAGGCACTGAAATTTGTTGGCCTTCGTCCTTCACGTAAAATTAAAGTATTTAATAGCCATTTGGAATCGCGTTTGGTAAAATATGTAATGTATGAAGGTAGTAAGAAAGCAAAGTTCAATAAATTGACCTAACCATGAAATTAAAATACAAGGCACTGTTGTTTAATTTTATTGGTTTTGCTACACTATTCGTTATTTTCAGGCTTACCCTGGGTTATGTAGTGCCGATTAACACTATTTTATTGGCAGTGACCTCTGCAATTATTGCTAACGTGCTTACTCCCAAATTTGGGCTGGTCCAAACAGATGATGGGGAAAAGATTTTGATGAAGTGGATCTTTATAAAGGGGACGCGAGAAATTTAGATTACTCTTCCTTTTTCTTGGGTTTTTTGGCTTTTTTGTAAAATGGGATGAAGTAGGTGATAGAATAGTTGTACCCTGCTCCAAAACTACTGCCATCCGTTATCTTGTTAAAGCCCGGAATCCAAAGATTGGGAAAATTATCGGACGCTTTATCGCTGATCAAATAGCCCAATCTAACACTTGCGCCTAAAAAAATATTCGCAAAAAGTTCTACCTTTAGACCAAGAACCACTTCGATCCATGAAGCACTCAAACTACTAAATTCTTCAGCTTCGGATGACCCTAATGCAAATCCATCTGGATTCCAATATCGATTGCTATCAAAAATTTGATAATTGTTAAGTGTTTGACTAAAAGTACTGAACGCATAACGACCGCCAATATACACGGAATTGTTCATGCCATACCAGTTTTCATAAGTATTGTAATCTACCCCAAGCTTAAAATAACTACCGGAAGTCGTAAAATTATATAGGTCTTCTTGTTTTGTTTTTTCTTCATTTCCCAATTCGGAGGCCAAATATAATCTTTGGGTAAGTCTATAATCGCCAACAATTTCCAAACCTGTATAATCATCCCCAAGAAAGGACAATAAGGTTCGGCTCAAATCTATTCCTGCACGTAGTCCATAAGGTTGTTTGTGTACAACAGAATCTTTAGGCTGCAGGTCATTAGGTTGATCCTGGGACTGCCCAATTAGGAAACATAGAATAAAGCAAGTGCTAATGAAATATCTTAACATGGGCTGCGGTGGAATTTTCTACCAAAGGGGTTACTATTTCTATACTTTGAATCCAATTGTCAGTATCGCTTGTAAGCATGTTATCCACACCATCATAATTGGCAACAAAACCACATGCTCTGGAGATAAATACTTCTCTGGTTTCATAATTAAACGAAATGATATCGGTATTACCTGTTTCTGCCCCATCATCATCATCGGCAGAGTTCAAAATAAACGAAAAGCTGGTGTCTGTTTCGTCAACTTTTAAGGGAATCCCTATTGAATCCAGATCGCTGGACCTATCCAAAATTGTATTTACTGTAATATTCTGTCCTTCTCCAACTACCCTAAGGCTAGGGACGCTTTTGGCTATTGTGGGATTATCCACATCATAAAAACGGATAACCAATAAAGGGGTGTCACCATCCACACAAATATCGTCTTTTTCACAGGCTGCTAAAGAAAGAAATACCAAAAGAACTTGAAGTTTCGCCCTTATTTTTTTCATAAATGAGTTTCCATTTTTACAACGGTCATAAAGTAATTAGGTTTCTCGTTTTTCCAAAAGTACAACATTTTCTACATGATGTGTTTGCGGAAACATATCCACAGGTTGAATTTTTGAAACATGGTACATTTCCCTCATTAGGCCCAAATCCCTTGCTTGGGTAGCGCTGTTACAGCTCACATACACCACTTTATTTGGAGCAATTTTCAAAATTTGTTCTACTACATCCTTGTGCATGCCATCCCTCGGGGGATCTGTTATAATTACATCCGGTTTACCATGGGATGCAATAAATTCGGCATTGAATATATTTTTCATGTCCCCAACAAAGAATTCCACATTGTCCAGTTTGTTGTTTACAGCATTGACTTTGGCGTCTTCAATAGCTTCCGGAACTGCTTCAATACCTATTACCTTCTTGGCCTTTTTTGCTATAAACTGGGCTATGGTGCCCGTGCCTGTATACAGATCGTATACGAGTTCTTTTCCGTTCAACCCGGCAAAATCTCTTGTAATTTTGTAGAGTTCATATGCCTGGTCTGAGTTGGTCTGATAGAACGATTTAGCATTTATTTTAAATTGTAGCCCTTCCATTTCTTCATATATATGGTCTCGTCCTGCATAACAAATCACTTCTTGGTCATAAATGGTGTCGTTTTGTTTTTGGTTTACAACGTATAGGAGTGATGTGATTTCAGGGAAGGTCTTTGCCAAATGATCCAACAACAGATCCCGTTTGGTGCCATTGTCCTCATAAAACTGTATTAAGACCATTATTTCACCTATTGATGACGTCCGGATCATCACAGTCCTAAGAAGTCCATGTTGATTTCTTGGATTAAAAAAAGATAGATCATTCCCCACCGCAAAATCTTTAATGGCCAATCGGATGTCATTTGATGGATCTTTTTGTAGGTGACATTTTTTAATGTCCAAGATTTTGTCCCACATGCCTGGAATATGAAATCCCAAGGCGTTCCTATCAGTGATTTCATCATTTGAATTGATTTCCTCCAAAGAAAGCCATCTACTGTCTGAAAAAGAAAATTCCATTTTATTCCTATAGAAATACTGCTTTTTGGAACCTAATATGGGTGAAACTAATGGGATTTCCAGATGCCCTATTCGAACAAGATTGTTTTTCACCTCCTTTTGCTTAAAAAATAATTGATGTTCATAGCCCATATGCTGCCATTTGCACCCACCACAGACCCCAAAATGTTCGCAATGGGGTTCTGTGCGTTTATCGGAAAACGAATGGAATTTCGTCGCAACACCTTCAAAATAAGCCTTTCTTTTCTTGGTGGTCCGTACATCCACAATATCCCCTGGGACAGTATTGGTCATAAAAATAACCCGGCCATCAGGAGCCTTTCCAACGGTCTTTCCCTTAGCACCTGCATCTATCACCTCCACGTTTTCAAAGACCTGTTTTGTATTCTTTTTACGCATGGGGCAAAAGTACTAATAGGAATGTATTTACTTCATATTATTAACAGCTATCTTTAAAATAAATACATAAAAAAGTAAAGATTATTGAACCTTTTTGGTTTTTATACGTCTTTATGATAACAGTGTATATGGACAGCACCAATAAAATATTTGATGCATTTTTGGTATTACAATATCAATCTGGAAAAAAAGAATCCTTAACCCTTTTGGTAAATAGATATCACGGCAAATTATGCAAGCAAGCCTTTTGGATTACCCGTGATATGGACACTTCAAAAGATATTGTACAAGATTGCTGGAGTATAATAGCCAGAAAAATGGAAAGTTTAAGGGATCCCAATAGTTTTGGGAGTTGGGCCATGAGGATTGTGACCAGGAAATCTTTGGATTTTGTAAAAAGAGAAAAGAAAACACATGAAAATTTGGAAGCATATTACCATGAATCTAGGATCAGAGAAAATGAGGAAAATAAGGATTCTGACCATCTTAAGTTGTTAAAGGCATTGAATGAACTGCCAAATAATCAACAAGTTGTTCTACGGCTGTTCTATACCGAAGCCTATTCACTTAGGGAAATAAGTACTATTCTGGATATCTCGGTCGGTACTGTAAAATCCAGGTTGTTCCATGCACGTGAAAAATTAAAAACTATTCTAAAAAACAAAAATGATGAAAAATGACAACGAAAGAATCGATGAACTAATCAAAGAAGTATTGACCAAGGAAGAAGCGAAGTTCTATGACGAACTGGAAGAGCAGAACCTAGTTGGAAAACTAGGAGGTATCTACAAAAGTAAATTGGGCTGGCTTGTGGTTATTATGAATATATTACAAGTAGTTATTCTCGGCTTGTTTATTTATTGCATCGTTCAGTTTTTCCAGTCTTTCGATGCGGATGCGACTCATGAACTTATTTATTGGGCCTCCGCAGGAATCCTTTGTGTATTCCTCATGGGCATGATTAAACAATTTGTCTGGATGCAAATGAACAAGAATGATATTCTACGAGAACTAAAGAGATTGGAACTTCAAATTTCGGCACTTTCTGGAAAAATAAACTAATAAAGATACAATTCAACATTTTTTATGGCACTCGGTTTTTTGTATCTTGCGGGCTCTACAAAGGATGATTTCTCTCCCAAAGAAGGAATTGCTGAAGTTTTATATAAATTATCTTAAATCATGTCTGTTTTAGAAAGAATGAGCACTAAAGATGCGATTGCTTTAGAAGAAAAACACGGAGCACAGAACTATCATCCATTACCTGTGGTTTTGAATAAGGGAGAAGGGGTTTACGTTTGGGACGTTGAAGGAAAAAAATATTATGATTTTTTATCGGCTTATTCTGCCGTAAACCAAGGGCATTGTCATCCGAAAATCATAGAGGCCTTAAAGAAACAAGCTGAAAATTTAACCCTTACTTCCCGTGCGTTTTATAATGATATGCTTGGGAAATATGAGAAATACATCACCGAATACTTTGGTTTTGATAAGGTGTTACCAATGAATACGGGAGCTGAGGCCGTTGAAACAGCAATTAAACTTGGGAGGAAATGGGGATATGAAAAGAAAGGGATCCATACCAATGAAGCTAAAATTATTGTTTGTCAAAATAATTTTCACGGTAGGACTATTACCATTATATCTGCTTCCAATGATCCTGTAGCCACAGAAAACTTTGGACCTTTCACGCCCGGTATAGTTTCTATACGATACAATGATATCAACGCTTTACAGGAAGCTCTTAAAGATAAAAACGTTGCAGCTTTTTTGGTTGAACCCATTCAAGGCGAAGCCGGAGTCTATGTACCTGATGACAGCTACATTAGGGAGGCCTATAAGTTGTGCAAGGAAAAAAATGTCTTGTTCATTGCAGATGAAGTCCAAACTGGGGTTGCGCGAACAGGTAGATTATTGGCGACTTGTGGCAATTGTTCATGCTCAGATAAACTATGTAGCGGTACTCCTGATGTAAAACCAGATATTTTGATTTTAGGAAAGGCACTTTCTGGAGGTGTATTTCCAGTGTCCGCTGTTTTGGCCAATAATGAAATAATGGATGTAATACGCCCTGGAAATCATGGGTCAACTTTTGGAGGAAATCCGCTGGCTTGTGCTGTTGCAATTGCTGCCCTTGAGGTAGTTAAAGAGGAAAATCTGGCTGAAAATGCGTTTTATATGGGTAAAATATTTAGACGCGAAATGGGAAAGCTGGCAGAAAAGACCAATATAGTCAGTTTAGTGAGGGGGAAAGGACTTCTCAATGCAATTGTTATCAATGATACCGAGGATAGTTCTACAGCTTGGGATATTTGTATGGCATTAAAGGAAAATGGTCTTTTAGCAAAACCTACACATGGGAACATAATACGTTTTGCCCCACCATTGGTGATGACTGAGGAGCAATTAATGGATTGTTTGTCCATTATCACAAAAACATTGTTGCAATTTGAAAATTAAAAAAATCCCCTGATACGTATCAGGGGATTTTTTCTATTTGTCAATTTCTACTTGGGTTAAAATTCACCTGCAGAACTTATTAGTGCAATGATCACACCGAAGTATATAATGAAGATAATTAACATAATTAGTGACAGTCCCAATCCGATATAGGATAGCACCCTGCCTGTTTTTACATTTTCATATCCCGTATAAGTGCCTGGATTTTCTTTGTACAACCGTTCCGCTTTATTAGCACTTGTTAGGCCAATAATGCTAAATATAATAGCAAATGGGCCACAACAAATAAGGGATCCTACTATAGAAATAATACCCATGGTCAAGGCGTTACTTGCTCCTGGAAGTGATTCTTGATTCATAATATTTTGTTTAATTATTGCCCTTGAGCTTCCATTGCTTCTTCAAATGCCCTCATAAACTCATCAGACATTTCGCCCCACCCCACAGTTGCAATCACGTAAATTATCCTGAATACCATTAAGATGTTCAGAATTAACGCAATTAATGACACAATTTTCCCTGTTTTGATTTGGCTGGCATTATCATATAAATCTGGATTTTCAGCATATATTTTTTCTGATTTTTGAGCTAGATAGAAAGCTATTCCAGAAGGAATGATACCAAATCCAGCAAAACAACAGCATAAATAGCCAAAAATACCAAGAACTATGATAAGGGTTCCATTGGGTAATTTTTGTTGTTCCATAATTTAAAGTTTAGTTAGAAAAATTTTAATATATAGTTGGTCAATATCAATATTACACTAGTTACCATAAGAATAATACTAATTCTATTGGCATATTTAATCTTATAAAAATTATCCAACAACAGAAAACCAAGCAAAAGTAGAATGGTATAAATAGCAGGATACATTTTAAAAGCTGCAATAAAATCACCTTGAATCAAAAGGGCAACTGAGCGCTGCATCCCACAACCAGGACACTCCACTCCTAAGAACTTCTTATTAAAGCATGGAAGCATGTAATCTTCAACCATCAAAATCAATGTAATTAATTGCATTTTCATTTAAAGCCAATTCTTTTGCTGAAAATTAATATTAATTTTGTGGAATGAAAACAAAACGAACCATTTATTTCGCACTTATTGTTGTCGGTGGTATTGTCATGGGAACAGCTGATAGTTACTTTGAAAAGGAATATGCTTTAAGTATCGGCATTGTTTTATTGATGTTAGGTGTCTATAAATCTACCCAGGTTTTGACCGATAGTAAACAAACTGAAAAGGAGAAAACCAAAGATATAGAGGAAATATGAATGTGTTTAAGATTGGTGATAGGGTAGAGGCCATTGATGATATTGTAGTTGGAATTGTGATTAAAGTTGATGTTGATAAGATTACAATTGAAAGCAATGATGGTTTTCAAGTAAATTATGCTCCATCTGAGTTGGTAAAAATTTCGGATACTGATGCCATATCCGTCAGCAATTATGAAATAAGTCAAATTAAGGCAGAAAAAGAACTTCCAGGAAAAAGAATAACGAGGAGCATCAAATCCAAGGAACGAAATGCTCCAAAAATGGAAGTAGATTTACATATTCATCAATTGGTGAAAAACACCAAGGGGATGACTAATTTTGAGATGCTAAATATACAATTGGAGGCTGCCAAACGTCAGTTGGAATTTGCGATAAGAAAACGTATCCAAAAAGTTGTATTTATCCACGGTGTGGGTGAGGGTATACTAAAGGAGGAACTGTATTATCTATTCAATAGGTATGAAAATGTAAAAATATATGATGCGGATTACCAAAAGTATGGTATGGGTGCCACTGAGGTTTATATTTATCAGAACACCTAGCTTTAGCCTTACAGTGTAGTCGTTACTATGCCAAAATCATTGATTGTTAAATCTGTAATGCGATCCCCCGTTTCGGTTACTAACGAGATGCCACTTAAACGAATGGTATGTTCATAGGTCACTCCATCTGCATTTAAAACCGTGCTAACGAATACTTCCCCACCTTCCGCTTCAATATCGTTCGTAACTGTCGGTTCTGCTAAAGGAATGTCATCGCAGAAGTAATTTTTTGTAACGTTGTCCGAAAAAATTCTATAAGTAATTTGGGATTGGGAAGGGACACTGCTTACCAGTTCCTCCGTTGTCTCTTCATTATTAAGGAGACCACTTTGCAAAGTCAATACTAATGCTTCATCTTGATTGATCTTAAAGAAAATAGTACTGGAGGTAGTAACTGTTGATTCGCAAAATTGAATGGCAACATCATCAAAATCCAAAGTCTCTATCTGTAGATCACCATCATCACAAGAACATAACAAGCCAAGAAAGCATAAAAAGAACAATTTTCCCATGGTTCAAATTTAAAATAAATTAGAGTGATAATCCTAGAGGTTTCTACGTATTTTGGAAGAAATTAACTTTATTTCAATTATTTTTGACGGGTCTTGCCCAAGGCAGG
>CAXMOE010000087.1:0-11204 GCA_964194835.1 uncultured Flavobacteriaceae bacterium
AGATGAACTCAATTTCCCTAAATATTTAAAAGAAGAGGTTTTTATAAAACACTTAAAGGGTCCTCTATTTTTTGGTTCTACGAGTGATTTTCAGCAACTGACGAGTCAAATTCCCGAAACAGCATCGACGGCAATTATGCGATTGGGAAGGATGGCATACATGGATCAGTCTGGATTATATGCTATGGAAGACATGCTACAAGACTTAAAAAAGAAAAACATAGATGTTCTTTTTGTTGGTTTAATGAAACAACCCAGATATATGATGGAACGTATTGATATTATTCCTGATTTTATTTCAGAAGAACACATATTCGAGAATTTTAAAGATTGTATTTCTTGGGCCAAGGAAAATGTTAAGAACAAAAATGGTAGTTGAAAATATCTAAAATACGGATATAAAAAAACTGCCTTGGCCAAAGGCAGTAATTAGAATTCATGATAATATAGTCGACAAAAACTAATAGATTATATGAAAATACTAATTGTTTGTCTTAAGACTACGCAAAGATGGACTTTCAGTATAGAGTTAATGTAAAGCTAACATTAAGTAATTATTAAGCATTTTTCCGCAAAAATAATATTTTGCAAACAGCTAAATATCAGGGAATAGCGATTCTAATGTTAATTTAACGTAAAGAAAACGTAACATTAACGTAAATAAGTACTAATTTTAGTATAAAATATATAAATCCCTTAATTATGAAAAACATTTTTTTGCTTATAGTTCTAATTATGGGAATTGGCATAGGCCATGCTCAAAAGGATAAAGATCTACAATTGAATGAGGAGACCAATCTATTGGAGGCTACATACTATTATGATGACGGAACCATAAGTCAAAAAGGAACGTTTAATCTAGCAGGGAAATTGCATGGAGAATGGACAAGTTTCAATGATGAGGGCAAAAAAATCTCCGTCGGTTCTTATGAAAATGGACTAAAAGTCGGTAAATGGTTCTTTTGGAACGATAGCATATTGAAAGAGGTTGAATATAATAACAACGCTATCGCTGGTGTTGTGAATACTGAAAACAGTTCTGGAATAGTTATAAAGGACTAAAAACAACTACATTTATATAAAACCACATCCGCCAAAAGGCGGATGTGGTTTTTAAGGCTTCTTTGAAAATCGTACTGTAAATGCGGGCTATAAATATTCACTGGCCTAATCCAGTGCAATTATTTCCGAATCGGAAAGCACCGAGGAATAAAAGTTATTTGATGTTTTCTGTGTAAGAATTACTTGATCCAGACTTACTGTTTTTGCCCTTAAGCCCTTTTCAACTCTAGTGATGTTATCTGCCACCACAGCAACCGGAAATTCTATAGTGTCTTAACCAGCAATACTTACTAATAATGTATATGCACCAGGACTTAGGTTTTTGATTTCGAAATTACCGTTAAAATTGGTGTGTGCAGTTATGGGCGTACTTTTTAGCTGAATATTCGCGAACAAAACAGGTTCATTGTTGACCTCCAAATCTATAATCTTTCCTATAATTACACCCTTACTTTGGGCAGCAATATTACCTGCGACAAGAAAAAACGATAATACTATAAGTTTTCTCATTATGTTTTAATGTTTGCAGGACAAATGTAATTCTAAGATGTAAAGATCATGTTAAGATCAGTTTAACAATAGGTAAAAATCATTTATATTAGGGCCCCAAAAAATATAAAAGAAAACCCTAAACCCTAGCTTATAAATACCGTTAGGAAATCCTGATAATGTTGCGCATTAAAAAGTAAAAGCCCGTTTTTAACGGGCTTTTACTAATTAAAAATAAAATTGTTTTTCTAGAATTTAATGCTATATCCCAAGGAGAAAGCTTGCCCTGGACTTCTCTTGGAGAAAGTCTGGTTGGTAGCACCAAAGGATTCATATTCACTTATAACGTCATCGTTTAAGAGGTTTGCAATTTTGAAATTGACACTTTGATTTTTCCCAAATGTTTTGGTCAAGTTAAAGTTAAGATTGTGATAGGGCATCGTATACACATCTGGCACAAATCCGTTACCTACTACTTGTAGGGTTTTTCCCTGTGTATTAAAGAACAGTCCCATTTGAAATCCATTTTCGTCACCTTCGTAATTTAGACCTGCATTTATAAGAAATGGCGATTGTCCCTGGAGTTCCCTATCGTTCTCCAAAGTCTGGTTGTCCCTAAGGCCCAATTCACGCAAGTTACGTTCCTGATCACTATAAACCTGTTTAGATTCAATTATGGAAGTGTTTACGTTAAAACTAAAATTGTTCAATGCGGCAGATAGAAAGCCAAGATTTTTTCTAAGCTCAAATTCCAATCCGATCACATCGGCATCTCCTAAGTTTTGGGGCTGAAAATTGTCAGTTGAAGATTCAAAATACGTTAGTTCAATTGGGTCCTTGAATTTTTTGTAGAAACTGCTCAAAGCAATCATTTCAGAACTTTCCCCACACCCTTCGATTCGAAACTCAACGTTGTTCATGTATGTAGGTTGCAGATTAATGTTCCCAATAAAGGTATTGTTTGAAAGTGGGTCAAAGATTTTGGCTATGGATGCTTCCTTAAACGAAGGTCTTGCGGTTGTCCTTGCAAATGAACCCCGTAAATTTATATCCTCGGTCATTTCAAAAATTAGGTTGGCAGTTGGGAAGAAATCAAACTTATGAATAATGGTCTCTTTATCAAAGATCAATTTTTGTGGATCATTTATATCTCTGTTGTCCTCTCCCGTATATATGGATTCAAATTTTTCCAACCGAAGTCCAACAATGGCCCTTAACTTGTTGCCTACCTTAAATTCATTGGAAACGTATCCGGCCATATTTTGCTGTACAGTTTCGTACATATTGGCAGGCTCGACTATGGAAATGTCCGGGTCAATAAAGGATCCCGAATTATTGGCCACGGTCCAAAGGTTCTCCTCTAAAAGGATGTTGTCTGCAATTCCATTATATATGGTAGTATTATTATTGCTTTCTATTTCAAAATTTAAAATACTGAAATCCCGAGTTTTGTATGCTCCATAGGCTCCAAATTTTAATTTAGCATCTTTTTGGTATATCTGGTACTTTTTGGTAATGTCCAATTTTATTACTCCATTAATTTCTTCCAGATCTCTCCAAATTCGCTTCGGCTGATTGTTTTGGGGTATTGAGAATATACCGTCCTCAACTTGAAAGGAAGAGGTTCTTATGTCCTTGTCCTGAATTTTCGAAAGGGTTGGTGATAGTGTCCATTCGGATGTCCATGATGCATCCCTACTGGTATGTGTCCCAGACAATAATGCATTTGTAATGGAACGTTGGGTGTATTCAAGGTTGTCTTTGGCGAAATTTATGAAATCCGAAAAATTCAGGGTTTGATTAAAAATCCCTGCAGTAGATTCCCCGTTTTGTAGATGCAAGAGATTCAATTTGTACTTGGAACGTTCCATTTTAAATGAAGTGCCCAATAATCCACTTACCAATACATTGTTTGTGCCAATATCGCCACTTTGCGTTCTATCGGTTTCCAATTTATTGATGGATTTGTCTGAATTTCTTCTATAAAAATTGTTTTCGGCATCCTGGTAAAACGAAGTGGTGTTTTTATAGGAAACGGAAGCTAAAAAGCCCAACTGGTTTCCATCCTTACCAACGCTATACTGGTTACCTGCAGTAAAACCAAAATTATAATCCAGACCACTATTATTCCTCATTGCAGAAAGTTCGGGGCTAAACTGTTTGGTGATGCTAGTAAGTCTGGGGTCAAAATCAAATGTATTGGGAATATCCTGATTTTTGTTGATTGGAACATCCCTAGTTCCGTCATCAAAACCTAAAAAATCGGTTCCTCCACCATTATAGTCAAGATAATCACTATTGAAGTGCATATCTGGATTGTAGGTGCTGCTCACAGATAAACTATATTCTGGCCGATTTGGATAACCTTTTGTTTTTATATCCACAATACCTCCGGTAAAATCTGCCGGTAAATCTGCAGAAGCAGACTTTAACACCAATATATTGTCGATTATATTGGTTGGGAAGATATCCAATTGAATGGTGTTTCTATCCGGATCAAGACCAGGAATATCTACCCCATTGAGTATAGACTTGGTATACCGGTCACCTAAACCTCTTACATACACATATTTACCTCCCTGTACGGAAACTCCGGGTACTCTTTTTATGGCACTTGCCACATTGCTGGCACCTGATTTTTTAAAGCTTTCGGCGGACAAACCGTCCAGTAGATTCACCGCTTTCTTTTGAATGCCCAAAACAGCGGTTTCGGTATTCTTTCTAACAGTCACGGAAATAACTGCTTCATCTAAACTTTCGGTCAAAGTCTGCATGGTGAGATCTACCGTTGTTACCTCATCGGGTTTAATGACAACGTCCGTGATTTCCACGGTTTTGTAGCCTAGGAAAGAATATATTAATGTATAGGTACCTTCATCCAAAGAAACACTGTATACGCCATCAAAATCTGTAGTGGCCCCCATGGTGGTCCCTTTTATCAAAACATTTGCAAATGCCACGGGATCTTGGAAATCGGCATCTATTAATTTGCCAGTGACCTCCCCTTTCTGGGAAAATATAAATTGTGAAAACAGTAAAGTAAAAACGATTAATCTTAAATTGATCTTCATGTAATAAATAGTTAATTCTTAACAAACCAAATGCTCGCTATGTGTTTGGCGAGCAATCGGTATAAATAATGTTTGTATTATGCTTAGGGAACTAGAATCCCAAATTTGCTTTTGTATTAGAGTAAGTCCAGCTAAAATCAGACAGGTTGGCACCCACAGTGTTTGCTCCAGCGTCTACCTGAGTTGTCCAAGTAGCGGCTCTTTCTGTAAAAGAAGGGGCAAGGATTATTTTTGCTTCTATTTCAACACCGTTATCGTCTTTTGCCACTTTTTCGGTAAAAACCGTATTGTCGAAACCAGCTATTTCCCATGCTGAGAAAGTCAATTTGCCATCCAAGAAGTTTTGGGCCACATCATTGTTGTCCAATTCAACATCTTTACCATCCTGAAAACCAACAGCATATACATTGGTTGTTGATCCCATTGCGTTGCTTCGGTAATCGGCATATTCACCATTGGGAGCTGTTGAGCTACCGAATATTGTAGCGTTCATTAAGGTAAATGAACCTTCCAAAGATCCTTCAGGGCCATCGATTTCAAAAGCATGGTCCGAAGTATCCCCTGCAACAACAACGGCATTGTCTATAGTACCGGAATAAGCTTGGTCAATATCCAAAGCATCATCTCCTTGTGCCCAAACAAATAAGTTCGTAGCATTTACCGTCCCACCGAAGAACTCAATACCATCATCCACATTGGCAACGACCTCTATGTTGCTTATAGTGGTGCCCGAACCTACAGAACCTAAAGTAAGGCCGTTGATTTCGTTCCCTTCACCTATCAAAGCTCCTCCATGTCGAATAGAGAGATAGCTTAAAGTTCCGGAATCGTCAGCATCGTTTGGTGCATCACCCGGGCCATACAATCCAAAAGTGTCATCCGCAGGAATCCCTTCGATTTGTACCTCATTAACATCTCCTTTGAAAGAACCAGAAGCTCTTCCCAAGACTATTAATCCACCCCAAAGACCTCTTTGGTTTTCGTCTAGGTTGGTGCCAGCAGTCTGTCCTACACCTATGTTATCCGACTCCGCTGTAAAAATTATTGGATTGGCGGCAGTTCCCACTGCTTCAATTTTGGCTTCTCTTTGTACGATAAGTGCAGAGGCTAAAGAACCAGAACCTGGTCTACCTTTTATTATGGTTCCGGCTTTTATAGTTAAGGTAACCTGCTTGCCTATAACTACTTTACCGGCCAACAAATATATATTGTCTGCGGTCCAGGTAACATCAGAAGAAATTTCACCAGAAATAGTGATGACTTCGGCACAAGAACCTCCAAAATCGATCCCTGTTTCGTCTCCGTTCTGTATTCCATCATTACATGTGGCGATACTAGTTGTACAAGCCTGACAATTGGGTCCTCCACAATCCACATCGGTTTCTCCTTGGTTTTGTATGCCATCGTTGCAAGTTGCCAAAGGCTCAATAACTGCAGCGTCGTCATCGCTGCTACAGGAAGCTATAGTTATTGTAACTATTGCCATTAAGGGTAATAAGAATTTTTTCATTTTAAAATTGTTTTTCATTTTCTTTTTTAATTGCTAAAATCTGTTTTGCTATTTAAACACTGCAAATAAACGGGGGATCTGTTATTGTGAGGTTACCTGTATGTTATACCTTTATTGTAATAATGTTACATTATTGTTACCATGTTAAATGAACGTTAAGGGCTATGCTTTTTTTGGATTTTATAACCTTGAAAAAGATGTATCTTGCGACAACTATACCTATTATATACAATGAACTGGGAACAGCTCCTCTCCTTAAAGCGCTACGGCGATACTCATAAAAGACTTCGAAAAGAACAGGACGAGACCCGTTTGGGTTTTGAAGTGGATTATGATCGGGTTATATTTTCCTCAGCCTTTCGAAGTTTACAGGATAAGACCCAGGTAATTCCACTTTCAAAAACAGATTTTGTCCATACCCGGTTAACACACAGTCTTGAGGTTTCTGTGGTAGGTCGAAGTCTGGGTAGGATTGCCGGTAAAAAAATCCTTGAAAAACATCCGTTTTTAAAAGAGGTCCATGGGTATCAATTCAACGATTTTGGGGCCATCGTTGCTGCTGCTGCCTTGGCGCACGATATTGGGAACCCACCTTTTGGCCATAGCGGTGAAAAGGCGATAGGCGAATATTTTAAGACAGGAAATGGGCAATACTTCAAATCCGAACTGTCTGAAAAAGAATATCACGACATTATTGATTTTGAAGGAAATGCCAATGGGTTTAGACTGTTGACAGAAACCAGGGAAGGAGTGGATGGTGGACTACGGCTGAGCTATGCCACGCTCGGGGCCTTTATGAAATATCCGAAGGAATCAATCCCTAAAAAACCAACAAAACATATCGCAGATAAGAAATTCGGATTCTTTCAACCGGAAAAAAATTCTTTTAAGGAAGTGGCGCTTGAACTTGGTTTATTACAGACCCGAAACGGAAAGGATATCAGTTTTTCCAGACATCCTTTGACCTATTTGGTTGAGGCGGCTGATGATATTTGTTATACGATAATCGATTTTGAAGATGGCATTAATTTGGGACTAATTCCGGAAGAATTTGCATTGGAATACTTGATTAAATTGGTGAAGGACAGTATTAATACCAAGAAATATAATTCCTTGGCCTATATGGAGGACCGTTTAAGCTACCTACGTGCCTTGGCCATAAATACATTGATCATGGATGCCATCGATGTATTTGTAAAAAATGAAGATGCAATTTTGGAAGGGAATTTTAAGGTTTCACTACTGGACAAAAGTAAGTACACGGCTCAAATTAGTGATATTATCCAGTTAAGTGTGGAAAAAATTTATCAGTCCAATGAGGTTGTTGAAAAGGAGATAGCGGGGTATAAGATCATTTCCGATATTTTGGATGTTTACACCGGGGCTTTGGTACGTAAAATGGAAGATAAAGCTTCCAATTATGACAGCCTCATAATTAGCACGCTCCCCGATTTCTATCAAAAAACAGATGGATCATTGTACAATACGTTGCTGGGAACCTGCTGTTATGTGGCAAGTTTGTCCGACAGTGCTGCAGTTCATATACACAACAAAATTATGGGCAAACAGCTCTAAAAATTATAGGCAACACCCACCCCTAAAAGTTGTTTGAACTGTATTCTTGGTTTTCCAGCTTGGATAATTGTGCCATCTGTGGCTATTTCTTCATCAAACTTTATATCATCATCGTAAATAACATGGGTGCCTATAGTAGCATTTACATATTCATTGACCGTTAGCTTAATATTGAGTTCCCAATCTATATCCACATTTCCAAAACTGGCCAAGTAATCTGTATATAAACTTATCCGATTGTTAAGTTGCATATTTTCATACACTTCAATTTCCCAGCTATTGGTAATCAAAAAACCAAGTTCAACAAATATATTTTTACCTTCTTTTAAAATATTACCGTCAACATCGTGCAATGCCCGTTCAACTCCAAAAGCTCCTTTGTTGGCCAGTTCCTGGTCGAGGACATAGGTTGCTTTTTGTGTTACTGGAGAGATATACAAATTAAATTTCTTCCCTTCCGGAATATAGGATGTACCAGCACCTAAGAACAAATAACCCGGGGCCATGAACATGGATATGGGATTGTCCCTATCGGGATATTTATAACCATTGGAGAGTTGTGTGTTAAAATTTGTTTTTACGGAATAGTACCAATTACTTATTGTATCGTTTCGATAGCCAAAGGTTGAGCTTAGTCGTATTGCATCGTCTGTTTTTCGAAGCCTGCGACCTTCCTGGGCATTTATCCCATACTTAAGATCAAGATTGTTGTCCCATTGGATATATCTAAACTTATAGTTGCGGGAAAATTTTGCATTTCCCAAGGCGGAAACTGAATTTTCGCCCCCCGCATTCCAATTTACAAAAGCTACTTCGCTGAGGTTTAAGCCCAGCATATTTTCTTTTTCCCAAAATGACGGCACTTTAAAGCGTTTAAACTTTTGGGTAAGTGGTTTAGTCTTATTGAATGAAATTATAGGGTTGATGAGGTTAACTCCTCTAGGGATGTTCTTTATTTTGTGCTGTATTGAGCGTATTACAATGGTGTCAATCTTAATGGTGTCTACTTCAACATTGGGGGGAATGCTATCTTGTGCCAGAAGAAGTTTACATAAAAGAAGGAAAAAAAATAAAAGGGGAATATTTTTTAACATACGTTGTTGATTATATAATTCCGTTAATGTAGTTCTTAACGGATACCAGGTCAATTTCTGCAACACGGTGAAGTTCCTCCACAGTCCCATGCTCTATAAAAACGTCATCGATTGCAAAGACCTTAATAGGTTTGTAGTAGACCATTTCATTGGCAAATTCCAGGACAGCGCTTCCAAATCCTCCTAGTTTACAACCATCCTCAATGGTAATTATATGTTCATAGGTTTGGAATACCTTATGGAGTTGATCACGATCCAAAGGTTTTACAAATCGCATATTGTAATGCCCAATTTCTTCCGGATGATCCATTTCCTCCAAAAGTTCCGTAATTCTGTTTCCAATATGACCAATGGATAGTACGGCGATTTTTGTACCTTTTTTAAGTTCTTGTGATTTTCCAATAGATATTTCTTTAAATGGGAGCTTCGCCTCTTTTTTAACACCCCTGCCCCGCGGATAACGAATGGCAATAGGATGGGACAATCCCATTTGGGCAGTATACATGATGTTTCTAAGTTCAATTTCGTTTAGGGGAGCAAAGATAATAAGGTTGGGAATGCACCTTAGGTAAGCCATATCGTAAACACCATGGTGGGTTGCACCATCTTGGCCAACAATTCCGGAACGGTCCAAACAGAAAATAACAGGTAAATTTTGTATTGCCACATCATGAATTACCTGATCATAAGCGCGCTGTAAAAAGGTGGAGTAAATATTACAGAAGGGCACCAATCCCTCTGCGGCCATCCCGGCAGCCATGGTAACAGCGTGTTGTTCTGCAATACCCACGTCAAAAGCTCTTTCCGGAATTTGATCCATCATAAGTTTTAGTGAACTTCCAGTGGGCATGGCTGGGGTAATTCCCACAATTTTTTCGTTTTGTAGAGCGAGTTCCACTATGGTTTGACCAAAGACATCCTGGTATTTTAACGATTCATTTTTCGTAGACTTTGGAAGTAAATCCCCTGTTTGTTTGTCGAATTTTCCAGGGGCATGATAAACTACTTGGTTTTCCTCTGCTTGTTGTAGTCCTTTCCCTTTGGTGGTGATGACATGTAAAAACTTGGGACCCTTAACCGATTTCAATCGTTCCAATTCCGTTATCAAGGTATGGATATCATGTCCATCTATCGGACCGGTATAGTCAAAATTTAGGCATTCAAAAATATTTTCATCCTTGGCAACTCCCTTCTTAACATTGGTCAAATATTTTTTTAAAGCACCTACGCTGGGATCTATTCCAATGGCGTTGTCATTTAAAATAATGAGCACATTTGCATCGGTAACTCCAGTGTGGTTTAAACCTTCAAATGCCATTCCACTGGCTATGGAGGCATCACCAATTACCGCAATGTGCTGTCTGCTGGTCTTTCCAGTTAGTTGTGAGGCAATGGCCATTCCTAAAATAGCAGAAATGGAAGTAGAGCTATGACCGGTTCCAAAACTATCGTATTCGCTTTCACTTCGTTTAGGAAATCCACTAATTCCACCAAAACGCCTATTGGAATCAAATATTTCCTTTCTACCTGTTAATATTTTATGGCCATAAGCTTGGTGTCCCACATCCCATATCAGTTTATCAATTGGGGTATCGAAGACATAGTGCAAGGCAACGGTTAATTCCACCACACCTAAACTGGCTCCCAAATGACCTTCTTTGGTTGCAACAACATCAATGATAAAGTCGCGAAGTTCCTTTGCGACTTCGGGCAGCTGCCCGGGTTTAAGCTGGCGAAGATCCTTAGGGGTGTTAATGTTTTTCAAATATTTCATTATCGTGGACAAATGTACATTAAATTCATTTTTGCAAACCCTTATGTATGTGCCTAAAATTGTATTTTTGGCTTTATGGATTTAAAAATGGACGACGGTTACTTTATGAAAAAAGCGCTACAAGAGGCCGAAACTGCCTTTGAAAAAGGAGAAATTCCCGTAGGTGCTGTGATTGTGGTTCAAAATAGGATCATTGCGCGGGCCCATAATCTCACAGAACAACTAAACGATGTTACAGCCCATGCAGAGATGCAAGCCATAACGGCTGCCGCAAATTTTTTAGGGGGCAAATACCTGCACAATTGTACTTTATATGTAACCTTGGAGCCCTGTCAAATGTGCGCTGGAGCTCTGTATTGGAGCCAACTATCTAAGATTGTTTATGCTGCGAAAGATCCAGAACGTGGTTTCGAAATTATGGGAACACGACTACATCCGAAAACCAAAGTGACCAGCGGTATTTTCGAAGAGGAGGCTTCTGCCTTGTTAAAACAATTTTTTATCAAAAAACGCAATTTGAATTAAATCCCTCTTTGGAGGGCTAGTCCCATAAGCAAAGTAAAGGATCAGATTGGTAACCCAGATAATTAGGTAGCATACTATTTTGTAAGAAAATACGTTAAATAAAA
>CAXMOE010000088.1:0-8742 GCA_964194835.1 uncultured Flavobacteriaceae bacterium
ATAAAGAGGGGGAATAAAATAGAGCATTATCCCAATAGCAAGTCCTCCAACCAATAATTTATATTTTGGACTCTTAAATCTTTTAAAAAACGATAAAATTGAGAAATACATTTTTGTAAAATAGATAGAAGCAAAGGCTGTGCCTACACCAAGTATTACGTAAAACAGGGTGTCCTTAACTTCAAAAGTTTCAGATATGGAAAAGCTAAAAAGCACCTCGTTCCCCAGAAAAAAATAAGAAGTTAATACACCAGAAATTGAGGCCAGTAATAGAGGAAGCAGAGAGAGCATTGTGAGATCCAGGCTAAATACTTCCACTGCAAAAATGATGGCTGCTATAGGACTTTGAAATATAGATGCAATGGCTCCTGCAGAGGCGCAGGCAATTAGCAAGGACCTGGTCTTAGGATTCATATGAAACAATTGACCAACGTTGGAACTAAGGGCAGCCCCAGAGGCGACTGCGGGCCCCAAAAGACCTACAGAACCTCCAAAGCCTACTGTTAGTGGAGCGGTGATCAAAGGAGTGTATATCTGAATGGGCTTTATTATGCCATTTTCCTTTGACAGGGAAAATAGGATTGAGGAAACAGCATGCTTCAATGGTTTTTTAAGCACAAATTTTACGTAAAGAAAAACCAAAAACAGCCCAATTACAGGCAGGATAAAATACAGTTGATAGTTCGAGAAAACAATTCCCTTCTCTAATGAAGACTGGATAAAATAGGTAAAGTTTTTTAAAGAGACAGCCGCCAAACCGGCCAATAGACCCACAAAAACACTAAGAATATGGATAAACGTTTTGTTGGAAATATTCCTATACCTCCAAATCAAAATGCGTTTTAAGATGTTTTTTTTCTTAGTGGGCATGTATTCAGTTACGCCATTACAAGGTATTAAAAAATTCCGCTGTACAACGGGATTCCATACTTAAGATTCCAAATCCAACTTCAAATTCAGTTCTTTTAGTTGTATTCCATCAATAGGTGCGGGTGCATTGATCATTACATCCCTACCACTGTTGTTTTTTGGGAATGCAATAAAATCACGAATGGTCTCCTGCCCACCTAAAATGGCAACCAATCGATCCAATCCAAATGCGATTCCTCCATGTGGGGGAGCGCCATATTGAAAGGCATCCATTAGAAATCCAAATTGTGCCTTGGCCTCTTCGGGTGTAAAGCCCAAATGCTTGAACATAGTCGCTTGTATTTCCTTGTCGTGGATACGAATAGATCCTCCACCAATTTCGTTACCGTTCAGCACCAAGTCATAGGCGTTGGCCTTTACTTCCCCCGGATTGGTTGCCAAAAGTTCTAACTGTCCTGGTTTAGCTGAAGTAAATGGATGGTGCATGGCATGGTAGTTTCCGGTTTCCTCATCCAATTCCAAGAGGGGAAAATCTACAACCCATAATGGGGCAAACTCATCGGATTTTCTCAATCCCAATCGTTCTGCCAGTTGCATTCTAAGAGCACTCAATTGTGTCCTGGTTTTATGCGTATCTCCCGATAGAATACAAATAAGGTCACCGGCTTTGGCCCCCGTTACCTTTGCCCATTGTGACAAGTCTTCTTGGTCATAGAATTTGTCCACAGAAGATTTATATGTGCCGTCCTCGTTACATTTTACATATACCATTCCCTTAGCACCTACTTGAGGTCTTCGGACCCAATCTACTAAGGCATCTATTTCTTTTCTGGTGTATATTGCGGCCCCCGGTACGGCAATTCCAACTACCAACTCTGCCTCGTTAAAGATACCAAAGGTCTTATGTTGGGCAACGGAGTTCAATTCACCGAATTCCATACCAAATCGGATATCTGGTTTGTCGTTACCGTACTTTTGCATAGCATCATCATAGGTAATCCTGGGGAAATGACCAGCAACTTCAATTCCGTTGATTACTTTCAACAAATGTTTTGTCAGACCTTCAAAGGCATTTAAAATGTCCTCTTGTTCCACAAAGGCCATCTCACAGTCAATTTGTGTAAATTCGGGTTGTCTGTCGGCTCTAAGATCTTCGTCCCTGAAGCATTTTACAATCTGAAAATATTTGTCCATTCCCCCGATCATCAACAATTGTTTAAAGGTTTGAGGAGATTGTGGTAGCGCATAAAATTGCCCTTGGTTCATACGGCTTGGCACTACAAAATCCCTTGCACCCTCAGGTGTAGATTTGATCAGGTATGGAGTTTCTATCTCAATAAATCCATTATCGGAAAGATATTTACGGACTTCCATGCTAACTTTATGTCGAAAGATGAGGTTGTTTTTTACTGGATTTCTTCGGATATCCAAATAGCGATATTTCATTCGGATGTCCTCGCCACCGTCTGTTTTATCCTCAATGGTAAATGGGGGCAATAACGCTTCGTTCAAGACATAAAGTTCCGACACCAAAAGCTCTATATCACCTGTTGGGATGTTCGGGTTTTTGGATGTCCGTTCAATTACAGTCCCTTTTACTTGGATCACAAACTCCCTGCCAATGGATTTAGCCTGGGCCATAATTTGTTTGGAGGTACGCTCTTCGTCAAAGATCAATTGGGTAATACCATAACGGTCCCTAAGATCCACCCATATTACAAAACCTTTGTCCCTAACTTTATGCACCCAACCTGAAAGTGTAACAGTTGTATTAATATGTGATGCCCTTAATTCACCACTGGTATGGCTTCTGTACATGGTTTGCTTCTTTATGGCAGCAAATTTAAGAAGTATTATGCAGTAAGGAACATGGTTCGGAATAGATTTTAACAAAAATCCGGAACTATCAGTAGATTTTCAATAAAACAAAAAACCCGCTGAGCCTATCAACAGGTTTTTTGTAGTACAATATGTGCCTAGGCAGCAGTATTCAAGGTTTGTTTTGAAGTTATTTTACCATTTCCCTTACTCTTTATGCCTATTTTTATTCGGTATACAATGTTAAAGAGAACGGGAACAATAATCAAGGTAAGGAAAGTGGCCACGATTAAACCAAAGATAACCGTCCATGCCAATGGTCCCCAGAAGATAACATTATCCCCACCAATATATATTTTGGGATCGAACTGGGAGAACAAGGAAAAGAAATCAATGTTCAAACCTATTGCCAAGGGGATTAATCCCAGTACAGTGGTAATCGCAGTTAGGATTACAGGTCTTAATCTTGCTTTTCCACTTGTGGTAATAACTGCAGCAATCTGCTCCCGGTTCAGTAAATCCTTATCGTCCATATCCAACTCTACCTTTTTCCGATCTATGAGTATCTGGGTATAGTCTAATAGTACCACGCCATTGTTCACTACAATTCCTGCCAGGGAAATTATTCCCATCATAGTCATCATGATTACAAAGGACCAACCTGTAAGCATTAAACCACCAAATACGCCTATAAAACTCAGGAATATGGCAATCATTATGATAAGAGGTTTTGAAATGCTCCCGAATTGGAATATTAAAATCAACATAATCAATCCTAGACCTGAAAAGAAGGCCCCAACTAAAAATTGCTGTTGTTTGTTCTGCTCCTCAATTTGTCCGGTAAAGTCAATTTTTATATCGCTTGGCAGGCCTTTAAATTCTTTCATTTCTTCCTGAATTTGACTTACAATCAGAGACGCGTTACCACCAGGTTTTAATCCCGAATATATGGTGACAACTCTTTTGCCATCCCGGTGCTTTATGGCACTAAAACCTGAGGAGTTTCTTTGTGTTGCTACGGCAGATACGGGGACTTCCTTTATTTTTCCAGAGGCCTGATCCCGGAATATGATATTTTGATTGAAAAGAGCATTCTTATCAAAACGAATGTCCTTGTTAAACCGAACGTTAATGTCGTAATCATCTCCATCCAATTTGTACACCCCAGCCTTTTCCCCAAATAACGATCGTCGTAATTGCTGTCCGACTTGGCCTACTGCAACACCTAATTCGCCCGCTTTTTCCCGGTCTACAACTACTTGCAAGGATGGTTTACTCTTGTTGACATCAATTTTTAACTCTTCAATTCCTTCAATATTTTTCGTGTTGATGAAATTGCGGACATCTTCTGCAGTATTAATAAGTTCATCATAATCTTTACCCTCGAGTTCCACACTAATTGCGTAACCTGCAGGAGGGCCATTTGCATCCTTTTCAACCGAAATTGCAACACCTGGATAAATACCGGTCAACTCTTCCTGAATTTCACTTCGGAGCTCTTCAGTATCTCTCCCGTCCCTGTATTTATATTCTTTCTTGGACACGGTTACCTTTCCCCTCTGTGGCAACTCAGCAGACGAACCCCCATCGGTTTGCGGATTTCCAGCACCTTCCCCAACTTGGGATACGGCAGATTCTACCAAATAGTTAAAACCCTGATTGGTATACTTATCCCTATTTGCTACTGCATAAATCCTTTTTTCAATAGAATGGGTAAGTTCATTGGTTTTTTCAATGGAAGTTCCCTGTGGGTATTCTATATATGCATATATCTCATTTGGAGTATTATCAGGAAAGAATTCAATTTTAGTTCTTCCGGAACCCACAGATAATCCAAAAAGTACGAATGTTCCGATTAATAGCAATACCGTTATACCAAAATACCAATAAACGTTTCCGCCCTTAAGGGCATGCTTTATTCTTCTCTCATACCAATTTTCAAACTTTACCATGGTATTCTTTTGAAAATTGAGGGCCCATTTTTTCAGTGCATATTTGTACACCCAGAACATAACTGCAGTAACAATCATTACAGTTCCAAGTCCTCTCATGGCACCCCCGAAAATAAGTATGAAAAGACCAAAGCCCCCAAGGACAATACTTATTCTGATCAACTGCTTAAATTTCAATATTTTATCTCCAGTCTCCATAAATTGGGATACCAACATGGAGTTCATAAAAATCGCAACAAATAACGAAGAGCCTAGTACCACGGATAGTGTAATGGGGAAATAAATCATAAACTGCCCAAAAATCCCCGGCCAAAGGCCCAAGGGCACAAAAGCGGCCACTGTAGTCACGGTAGATATAATAATGGGATAAGCTATTTCACCAATTCCTTTTTTTGCAGCCTCAGTTCTTGACATTCCCTCACTCATGAGACGGTATACATTTTCTACAACTACAATACCATTGTCCACCATCATTCCAAGACCCATGATCATTCCAAAAAGGATCATAGTATTTAATGTATATCCCAAGTTGCTCAATATCATGAAGGACATAAACATGGACATGGGGATTGCAAAACCAACAAAAAGAGCATTACGGAATCCTAAAAAGAACATCAATACAGTTACCACCAGGATAATACCGAAGATAATATTGTTGACCAAATCATCTACTTGGTTCAAAGTTCTTCCAGAGGAGTCGTTGGCAATTGAGATATTCAAATCGGCCGGATAGTAATTTTCCTGTGCTTCCTTTACAATTTCTCTAATCTTTGTAGTGGCGGCAATGGTATTTTTGCCCGATCGTTTTTTAATGTCCAGCATCACCACACTCTCCCCAAATTCACGGGCATATGTAGTCTTCTCTTCTTCCGCAAAGGATACTTTGGCAATATCCTTAAGATATATCGCCCCATTTTCTGATTTTACTACAAAATCATTTAAATCTTCCGGATTTTCGATTTCACCTAGAACACGAATGGTACGTCGTTGCTCACTGGTCTTAATATTGCCTGCCGATATGGTAGTGTTACCATTGCTAATGGCGCCTATGACGTCTTGGAAACTAACTTTGGCGGCCATCATTTGGTAGATGTCTACTGCGACCTCAACTTCTTTTTTCTGTGCTCCACGAATATCTACCTGTTTTACTTCTGCTAGGTCCTCAATCTCGTCCTGTAAGTATTCTGCAAATTCTTTTAATTTTTCCACAGGATAGTCACCCGTAAAATTAACGTTCATGATTGGGAAAGATTCGGCGAGGTTCAAATCAAAAACATTGGGCTCCAATTTAGCATTGTTAAAAGTTGGCCAATCTTCGCTTGCTTTCTCACCGTCCACTTCATCTTTTACTTTTTGCTTGGCCTGTTCAACGGTAATTTCCTCATCGAACTCCACAGTTATGATGGAATAATCTTCTTGAGAAGTAGAAGTAATGTCCACAACATTACTTACATTTTTCAATTTATCTTCCAATGGATCCGTTATCAAACGTTCCACATCCTCAGCGGTATTACCTGGATAGGGTGTGCTGATGTAAATTTTAGTCTCTACAATTTCCGGGAAATCTTCCCGTGGCATTGCAAAGTATGATTTGAGACCGATCCAGAGAAAAAGGCCTATCATTACAAAAATAACCGATGGATTATCGATGGCCCAAGACGATAATCGAAACTCTTTGTCTATGTTCTTTTTCTGCTTACTCATCCATTTGGTTATTTAAGATTTGAACGTATTGACCATCCTTGACACTTCTTGCCCCTTCTTTGATTAATAAGTCACCTTCCATAACTCCGGAAAGCACTTCAACGATACTCCCTTGGGTTTTTCCTGTGGTTATAATGTGTTTGCGTATCAATGCCTTACTTTCCTCGTCGGTCTTTTCAGCCACATAAACATATTGTTGTCCCTCTGCATTTTCTGAAATAATACCTTGTGGAACAAGAATTGCCTCTTCATTTGTATAATCATTAAGACTCACCTTGGCGGTAAGGTTGGGTTTGATCTTGCCATTTTTATTAGGTACGGGAATCTCTACAGAAAAAGCACGGTTATTTGGATTAATGTAATTCCCGGTTTGACGAATTTTTGTGGTAATAGTATCCCCCAAAACAGGAAAATATACAATTGCGGTATTTCCTTTTTGTATCCCGGCCACATAATTTTCAGGAACATCTACTTCAATGTACATATTGGACAGGTTTACAATACGGAATACTTCGGACCCTGGACCTGGAGATACTACTGTTCCCTGATCCTTGATGACATTGTCTATGATACCGGCAAACGGAGCCCTGATGCTGGATTTACCCAATTGACTCTCTGCTTGCTTTACAGCGTTTTCTGTTGCTTCATAATTGGTTTTGGATTGAAGATATTGGATTTCAGAACCAATTTTTTGCTCCCATAACCTTTTTTGGCGCTCATAAGTGGTCTTTGCCAACATAGCTTGGGACTTTAATTGTTCCAATTGACTGCTCATACCTCCATCATCTATAGTTGCCAATAGTTGTCCTTTACTGACCTTTTGTCCTTCTTTTACATACACACGTTGCAATGTACCTTGCATTTCGGGATAGATCAACACATTCTGTTTTGTTTTTACACCTCCCTGTAATTCCAAAAAGTGATAGAACTTTTGCTTCTTAACAGGAATCGTGGTTACCAATGGCAATCTTTCATTGCCGTTGAAAGTGGCAATGGCAGAATCTAATTGCTGAAGCTTAGCGTTCAACCCTTTTTGCTGCTCCGAAAGCTCGTTCTTTTTCCCCCTGATAGTTTCCAGGTTTCCTTCGGATATAATATCCTCGACTGATTTCTGTTCACTATTTCCGCAAGAAGCAAGGATAAGAGTTGTAATTATGGTGTAAACTATTTTCTTCATTATAAGGTTATTATTGATTGTTATGGTTGTTGATTATGTTATTCGTTAAATATTGTTTCCAATTCCGTTTTCCTATTGATGACATCTACCATGGATTGCAGGTAGTCGCGTTGTGTGGAGTAGAGTTGGATCTGTGCTTGTCGAAGTTCAAAACTGGTTGCTAGGCCTTCAAAATATTTAATTTCATTTTTTCTCTCGATGCGTTCTGCCAATCCCAAATTTTGTTTTGCAGTATTATATTGTTCAATAGCAAGGATGTAATCGCTTTTCGCTCTTTGCAATTGTAACCGAATACTCTCCTCCGCCTCAAAAAGTTGGGTCTTTGCTTTTTCCAATGCAATTTTCGCTCGTTGGGTGGTTGAACTTCGTTTTAAGGAACTAAATATGGGTATGTTCAGATCAAACCCCAACACAGAGGAATCAAACCATTGCTGATCACTGCTAAAAAAATTAAATTCATCACCAAAGGCCGAAGACCCGTAATTAACAAAGGCGTTTAATGTGGGCAACGCCCTACTTCTAGCAAGTTTCCATTCATAAAAACGCTGTTCGTTAAAATTATTTGCCAATTTATAATCCACATTGTTTTCCATGTTGAATTGGGTTTCCAGCAAACCAAGATCAATCTTTTTTTGTGTCAGATCATCCAGATTATCGCTTAATTGGGTTGAGGCATCAATGGCAATTCCCATCATTAAATTCAGCATTTGTAAGGTAATATCTTTTAGTCTGATGGCATTTTTTAACTGATTGTCTATTGATGATAAGGTAATCTGCAACTGCTCTACACTTTCTTCATCACCAAGACCGTTTTCATATATCTTGGTAGTCTCGAACAGATTTTTTTCTAATGTAGCCTTGTTGTTCTCTAAGATAAAAACACTTTCTTGTGCCAATAATACATTGCCATAGGCTTCCACTACCGATTTCCTAACATCCTGATCGGTCTTTTCCTTGTTATTGGCACTATAGCTAATGAAAGCCTTGGTTGCCTGAATACCCACTATGTAGGATCCGTCAAATATTTGCTGATTAAGCGTGGCAGTCGCAGTGGCCTGATGTGCTTGGCCAAAAGTAATAGGCTGAAATGTTCCTGGCTCTCCTCCAAAGAATTCTGCGGGAATAAGGGAAACAGGCTGCTTTAATTGATTCTGATAGCTGATACTACCTTCTATTTGAGGTAGTCCCTCGGCAATCGTTTCCCATTTTTGTTTATAGGCA
>CAXMOE010000088.1:8752-10880 GCA_964194835.1 uncultured Flavobacteriaceae bacterium
TTTATGGCACTGTAGTTGTTTTCCAATGCAAAAACAATGGCCTCTTCTAAGGTAAAACTACTGGGCTGAACCTGTGAAGACCCAATTGTGAGGGTCAAAAGAGCGATAATTGTTAAAAAATGATTTCTCATTTAATCTTGATTTGAGTTGATAATTGTGTTTAATGTTTTTCTTCCTTTTCGGGTGACGATTCCACGTAGGTGGTATTCCAAAAAGTCGTCCTGTAATGTTGTTATGGGAAATCTGTCCAATGGAAATAATCGATGATCTTTAATTGCAGTACCGCCTGAAAAATAGATACGCGAAATAAAATCTATGTTAAGGTCTTTTCTATAAATTTCTTGCTCAATTCCCCTTTTAAGATTGTCCAAAACACAGTGCTGCATCACATCAAACTTTTTACTGTGAAGGGATGCATAGATTTTTGGATAATACTTCTGTAACTGATATTGGGGAGAGGATTTTTCATCTTTCAGATGCTGCATTATAAAATTTTTAATCTCGTACGATTCCTCTATTGGATTTTTTTGTAAGGTACGGATACGGTCAATTCCATTCGAGATAAGTGAAAAAACATGCAGCGTGCTTTCTTCCACCAACGAGGTCTTATTTTCAAAATGGCTATAAATGGTCTTTTTGGAAATACCCATATGGTTAGCCAAATCGTCCATGGTAACACTTTTGAACCCGAGGGTTAAAAATAGTTCAGTAGCTTTTTCTAAAATTTCGTCCTTCATAATCCGCTCCAAATATAGAACAGGAAACTTTAAAAACATAAAAAGTTTCCAAAGTTTTACATTTTTTTAACATTAATAGATTCTGTTTGTAATTAGGGATTATTTATGGTAATAAATAACGCTATGACCCAATGATTAATTCTTAATTTGATCAGGAGATAATGGCAGGTAAATAGCCCAAAGATGTAACAGTCAATTGTTGTATTTTTGGAGAAAATTGGCTTTAATGCATATTATTGAACACTACCGCAACGAGTTTATAGACCATCTAAAGATAAAGACCAAAGACAAAGAACCTACCAATCTTTATCAACCCATAAATTATATATTGAATTTGGGTGGCAAGCGCATTCGCCCGGTATTGACCTTGATGACCACCGAAATGTTTGGCCAAGATTACCGAAAGGCTTTGGATGCGGCTTTCGCCTTAGAGGTTTTTCACAACTTTTCGTTGGTACATGATGATATCATGGATGCCGCACCATTACGAAGGGGAAAGGCCACGGTGCATGAGAAATGGGATGTAAATACAGGTATTTTATCTGGGGATGCAATGCTTATCAATTCTTATCAACTTTTTGAAAGCTATGAAAAGGGGATGTTCAAGGATTTGGTGCAACTGTTTAGTAAAATGGCTATAGAGGTTTGTGAAGGACAGCAGTATGATGTGGACTTTGAGACTCGGGACGACGTAAGTATAGCGGAGTATTTAAAGATGATTGAGTATAAAACAGCGGTGTTGGTAGCAACGGCCATGAAAATGGGTGCCGTAATAGCTGGGGCATCATCAATATCCCAAAATGCGGCCTATGACTTCGGAAAAAATTTGGGGATTGCATTTCAAATACAAGACGATTATTTGGATGCTTTTGGAGATCCCAAAACTTTTGGGAAACAAGTCGGAGGGGATATTATTGAAAACAAAAAAACCTTTATATACCTAAAATCCTTGGAATTGGCCACACCAGGGCAGGTACGGGAATTGGAACAACTATTCTCCATTCAACCTAAGGATGCCACAGATAAAATAGCCACAATAAAGGAGGTGTTTGTGGCCAGTGGAGCAGTTGAACAGACGAAAGAGGAAATTGCACGCTTTACTGAGAATGCCTTCGACGTCTTGGAATATTTGGAAATAGCTGCTGATAAAAAAGTGTTGCTGAGAAAGTTTGCGGAACATCTAATGAACAGAGAGGTATAGTTGTTGGGTGTATTCAGAGAAGGTTGATGCCTTCCCTATATTTACCATAAACATCACTATTAAGACCAACTGATTCCATACTAGTTCTTTGTATATGCTTTAAAATTGGAATTGTTGGGCAATTCGAACAACTCCAGATCAAAGAATGGAACTGCAGCAAAAAGATGATCGAATATATCGGCCATAATAT
>CAXMOE010000088.1:10890-11154 GCA_964194835.1 uncultured Flavobacteriaceae bacterium
CTTGTGGAGTGGGATCTAACTGTCGTGCCATTATCATCATGTCCTTATTTATTGCGGAATGATTTGTAACGTAAACGTCGATGTATTTTCTAAAAACACCAAGATTGGTAAGGTTCCTGCCGTTTAACGGAATTTCCTTATTAATGCCGTGTTCTGAATTGTAGGCATCAATATCGTTTTGACGTTTTTCCAGATACACTGAGATCAATTCTATTTTCTTAAGTTGTTCAAAATCACTTTTAGATAGGTATTTTACGCTGTTTT
>CAXMOE010000089.1:0-10841 GCA_964194835.1 uncultured Flavobacteriaceae bacterium
TTCAGAACCTTCAGATTTACTGAATTTACTTTTCTGGACCATAGCGTCCCATTTTGGCCCTTTAAGTGGAAACGAATTTATTAAAATAGTATTGAGAAATACTTCCCCAAGATTGGATTTGTAATCTATTTTAATATGATATGAATTCCATTCTCCGGCTGCTTTCACTGCCTCTGTATTGGTTGGTGCAGACAAATCATATAAGGCCCCCACATTATGCTTGTTGGCTTCTAAATCCTCCATCACATTTTGTAGTTCAATTTCGCCGCCGAGAACTGTTGTTGGGTCGGAATAAATAGCATGATCTAAAATTTGTATTTCTTGTCCCGTTTGATATGGATATTTGTATTTTTTATCTTCATTTACGCCCCACATAAAACCACTATTGCCACCAGGTATTATTTTCCAATCAAATTGTATTTCAAAATTACCATAAACTTTGTCTGATAATAAACTAGCATCTCCTTCTCCCGACTCCATATCCGATACACCATTGAAAATTAGAATGTTATCTTCAACAATCCATCCTTTTTTGGAACCATTATCCTGAAAAATATGCCAACCTTCAAGCGAATTATCTAATATTAAAGGTTTCCATTCGGAATTGGTCCTGTTACAACTTGCAAGAACAATGGCCATAAAAAAGGGGAGTGCTATTTTTTTCATTTTAATCAATTTTAAGTGTTAACGTACATTTTTTTAAAAATAACAATGGTGCTATTTTCTTAATGCTTTATCACTAACAACTATTCGTAAGTATAAAGGACGTTTTAATGTCCTTTATACATTGTGGTGGATTGTTCTTTTGTAACTCTTTAAATCATTACTTCACTAATTTGAACAACTGGTTCAATATTGGTGAAGTTAGGTAGATCTCCCATGATTTTTTCCGCATTGGGACCAAAGGAATTCTGAAATGAATCCATGGAATCAAAATATAAATTCCCCATAGCTGCATAGGCTGCTGGAGAATCGGGTGCCCCGCCTCCAAGCCCTTTTTCAACAGTTGCGGCCTTTACCGCATTTCCCAATAATCCTCCAACCATTGGTACATGTTGGTTACAGTAATAATCCATGTCGAATTTTTTACCTTCTCCGTTTGGATACAATACACTTACTTTAATCATACCTTTCTCCATAAGATTTTGTTTTAAATATTCCCTTTTCATTTGGCTATTTGGAATGTCTTTTTCAAATTTCAAATGACGTTTTTGAGAATGATTTCGTTGTGGAAAAAGTCGCAGACTTATCCATCTGTGAAATCAAACCGTTTTAAAGTTAGTGTTTTTTGTTTTATCTAATTGGTAGCAATGATTTATAGCTATAGTTGGGATTGACTTTTCCGATGTCATTGGAGAAAGTTCATTTTTTTATCACGAATGTTATATTATCTGGACTTGACTTTGGAAGTTTTCCCAATATGGATTTCTCATTTTTTTTCCCATTTAGTTTTTCTACCGCCTTTTGAGAACGAACATTGTTTATGCCTACATAGAATATTATGTTATCTACATATTTAAAGGCATGATCAATCATTAAGTCCTTTACCGTCTTATTGTATTCACCGCCCCAATAGCTTCGGGAAAGAAATGTCCATCCAATTTCAATTCCATTTTTAAAACCCTCAACTTCCTTAAATCTCGAACTCCCAATTATTTTGTTGGTCACCTTATCCAGAATGGTCAATCCTCCTTTGGATTCAATTGATTCGGCAAAAAAGTTTTCAAATTCCTTCCTCAAATATCTATTGTCAGGATGTTGTTCCCAAATTTTGGGGTCTTTTGCAACTTTGTACAAAGGTTCCAAATCCTTGCTTTCAAGAGGTCTAATCCTTACCAATTCGTTTTCCAAAGTTGGTTGTAATTCCATTGTTTTACTAGTGTTGTGCTAACGATAACCCCTATTATAAATGGTTCGGTTGGTAGATGAGTTACCATTAAACGCTGAACTCCTTGTGGTTTCCACCACTAACATAGGTTCCCATGGAGTTTTAGTAGCTGGTTGTAACCACAAGGTTTGGGTGACTTTACTTTCATGCCATTTTCCATTTCTTGAATTTTGAAACGGATATGACGTAGTGATGACCAATCGGTTTTCTTCCCAGACTGCTGTTGATATGGTTGGTTTACCAGTTCGACCCATATTTATAACATTTTTAGACTGCGACCCGTCAAGAATATAGTTGTAACGAACCAATGGTTGAATTTCTCTAGGCGTAAATACTACTTTTTTAACCTCTAAATGATTAACTATATGTTTGATGGATATTTTATCGCCCCAACCACTCCCAAGAGTTGCAACCAATGGCTGATCTAAACGGTTTATTACCGAGACAGTATGAAGTACTGTAGTAGACCAGCTGCCTGAAAAATCAGGCTTTCCCATGGCGGGGGTGCGCTTGTAGAGAGTCTTCCGGTCTGTTCTTGAATAGGTTACTACGGGACTACCGGAACCTGCTGGAGGCGGCAAATACGGATCTGCAACATTGGCACTTGCTGTAACTCGTGGATGTGTAATTAGGGAGGCTTCATATTCCTTTACAATCCCATCCATAATATTAATAACCCAAGGATAATAATCTTTTACATCAATTTCTTCTCTGGGATCAACACCTAGATCAAATAACCGCACTTGGTTGTCTGGTTCAGGATCGGGCATTTCCGTCTTAAATGCATACCATAGCTTCCAGTCGCGCCATTTAACAGCCATTATTTTGCCATACCGTTGCATAAAGATTGCACTTTCCCTATTTGAATGATTTTGCTTCCCCTCCAAAAATGCGAGTTGGTTCACTCCATCTATTATTCGATCTTTCGGAGCATTTTCAGTTGCACCAGCAGCATCAGCTATAGTTGTGAACAAATCAACTTCATGGACGATTTCATTAGAAACTTGACCTGCTTTGATTCTTTCGGGCCATCGAATAACACAAGGCGTTCGAATGCCTCCCTCCATTGCTGAGTTGTAAAATCCTCGCCAGGGGCCGGGTGATCCGCGCCAAGGGCGTCTCATCTCCGCGCCATTATCAGTACACCATATGACAAGGGTGTTATTTTCAATTCCCAATTGCTTCAGTTCGTTTAATATTAAACCTACATTATAGTCTACATCGGCCATTGAATCACCCATGTTGCCAGCCCCAGTAGTGCCTGCTTTATCAGGATGTGGCAGGGCTGGAAAGTGCAACTGCGTCATTGGGTAATACAAAAAGAATGGCTTTCCTTTTTCAACATTCTTTTTCATAAAATCGATGCTGTTTTCGGCCGCCTCCCGGTCAATGGTACGTCTCGCTTTAAGGTCGAAAGGTTTTACTTTTTTTGAAGGTGATCCAGTGGATCCTTCCCATACGTAAGGGGTGGGTTGATTTTTTGGATCAAAGCCATGCATCGAGCTAAACTGTGAAACATGGGTGGTGCCCGGAATTCCATACCACTCGTCGAAACCCTGGTCGGTTGGCTCTCGATTTAGGTGCCATTGGGGGCCACCAAGATCCCACTTGCCAAAAAGCGCCGTTGAATAACCAATAGACTTCAGGCGCTCTGCAATTGTTTCTTCCCATAAGGTGGTACCCGCATAATAGTCCTCTCCAGCCCGTGCGGCATATCTACCAGTAAGGATTGCGATCCGAGAAGGAGTACATGAATATTCCACATTGAAGTTTGTCAGGCGAATGCCTTCTTTTCCAATTTTATCAATATTTGGAGTAGGTACTCCTCTTGCACCACCAAAGGACGCAACTTCTCCGACTCCCAAATTATCGGGGAAAATCAATACGATATTGGGTTTGTCTTGACAATAAATGGGAGATAAAAAATATAGACAAAAAAATACTTAGTATTATTTTTAATGCTTTCTCCATAATGTATGTATATAATGGTTAGGCAATGATTTCCCACCATAGGCAGGCTCGTGGTTTGGAAATCAAGCATTATAAAAGTAAGAATTTTTAGGATAGGGGAGAGGAAGCTTTAAACTATACACGTTGTTAGGCATCATAATTCTAATTATTGTTATTTCCAATCACTTCGTTTCTCCCAAATTTTATCGGCAGCGCGTAAAGCCAATGCCATTATAGTTGATGTAGGATTAACACCCGCACCCGTAGTAAACGAACTTCCATCTACAATAAATAGATTTGGAACACTATGGACTTGATGAGTAGATTTAATCACAGAATTCTTTTCAGATTTCCCCATGCGTGCTGTACCCATTAAATGTGCCATATTTCCAGGTGGTGGCACAACAACCCTTTTTGCTCCTGCAGCCTCAAGAACTTCTGTTGCCTTCTGAGTTGCATGATCCAACATTTTTTTAGAATTGTCGGAAAGTGAATATGTCACTTTAGCTGCCGCAATACCGTTTGAATCTACTACTTCCTCATCTAATTCGACTTTGTTGGTTTCGTCTGGTAAATCGTCGGCCAAAACAGTTAGCCCGACTTGATGTGGAAAGACTTCACTAAACGCCTTGTGATGTTTTTCTCCCCAAGGAACACTTCCTGTTTGACTTAAGGGTCCAAAAGTACGCTCACCATAAAGCATATAACCTCTAGCAAAATCACGACTTTCATCAGTTTCATAAAACTCCTGGCTAAACAATGGGCTTCCCATAGGACCTATATGACTATCCATAACTTCTTCAAAAACACCACTTATGCCTAATGCCGGATGTACCATGAAATTTTTACCCACCAAGCCATTCGTATTTCCTAATCCATCAGGAAATAAATTTGATTTTGAATTCAGTAATAATCGAGGTGTACCAATGCCGTTACAACAAACAACCACAACTTTAGCTTTAATTTCTTGTGTATTGCCATCTTTATCAAAATAAATGGCCCCTTTGGCTTTTCCTGTTCTGTCTACGGTTACTTCTTTAACTCTTGACCAGGTTCTAATCTCAGCACCATTTTCTATTGCAAGTGGCCAGTAAGTGCGATCGGTTGAGGCTTTTGCTCCCATTGGGCAGCCAAACACGCATTTTCCGTGTAACATGCAAGGTGCCCTATTTTTATAGGACTTTGAAATAATTCCATGATCTGAAACCCACCAATGCCAATCTAATTTTTCGAAACCCGTAACAAGAGTGCTCCCCATTTTTCCCAAGGGTAATGGAGGGGTTTGCCGTTTTGACCGGGGTGGATTTGCCGGATCACCAGCCAATCCCGAAACACCAATCATTTTATCGTTAAAGTCGTAATAAGGTTCTAGATCCCAATATGAAATTGGCCAATCATCGGCAACACCGTCGAGGGTTTTTACTTTAAAATCGGAAGGGTGGAAGCGCGGGAAAATACCTTGCCAATGAATTGTAGATCCACCAACAGCATTAAACATCATAATAAATGGCGGATTTTCGCCATGTGCTGTTACAGGATAATCTTCCTTACGTTGTCTGAGGTTTGGACTTAAATTAAAATCACCTTCTCGTGTTAATTGTGTTTCATAATTTGGTTTTAACGATGGAAAAGTTAAAGGGTCAATCCAACCACCTTGCTCAAGACAAACAACTTTGGCTCCTTTTTCGGTTAAACTCCAAGAGAGCGCAGCACCTGCAGCACCTGCACCAATTACTAAAACATCTATATCTTCATTTTTCATAGCTTCTATACTTTAGTGTACATCGGTGGTATATTCTTTACGCGATCTAAAAGCTCTTCATTAAAAGGGTCCATTTCGGGTCCTGCTGTTCCTGTTGGATGTGGTTCATATTTAATCAGTTCATATATTTTTTCACTTGTGTAATAACTTTCATAAGTGAAGTCTTTTAATACTTTAAACAATTCGGGTTCGGCTTGTTCAAAACTTGTCAAAATAGTTACACGTTCTTCCTTATTTAAATTGGAAAAACTGGAATTTGAATTTTGTAAACTATGAACTTCAATTTTATTTGCTAGGCTTTGAAATAGCGGAGATAAATCAGGTAATTCTACTGCTATTTTTAAGACATAGGCTACGCTTCCAATTTCGGAAGCCGAAGGCATTTTATCATTTGCAGGAATAATTTCATCCATTGCAATTTTTAAGGTCTCTTGTTGTGAGTTGTCTAAAGTGGAATCACTTTCAGATTTTTTGGTTTTAGCACATGCTAAGGGAAGCGTTAAAACTCCTGAAGCCAAGAGAAATTGTGCAGAAATTACGGCTTTGCTGAATCTTCTTCTTGACCATTTATTATTATTCATAAACTATTTTATTAAGGTGCCTAATGGGTTCGGGTATGATTTTCCGCCCTAGACGGACTCTCGCTCTGGAAATCAAGCCATATAAAAGTAAGAATTTTTAGGATAGGGGAGAAGGAGTTATGAATTATAGCCATCCTAAGTTTACTTCTTATTAAATTGATTGTGATTACACAAAAAGCGCCATAAATCTTGCTCATATTACTTCATTAATTGTTCCAAAGCTTCCGGAGTTCTTGGTAAATTTATACTTAACACTTCACAACCAGTTTCGGTTATTAAAATAACATCTTCGGTGAAGACCGATATCTGTTCATCATGGTTATAATACCAAGGTTCGACAGTAAAAATCATTCCTGGTTTTAAAACAGCTTCTGGTAAATCTGGATCACCGGTTGAAAGTCCTAAATGATGACCAAAGAATAAACCAACCTGCATATACTTTTTAGCCTCTTCTGGAATTATTTGATCTGTGAGATTTCGTATGTCTTTAAATGTAATCCCTGGTTTTAAATATGCAATAATTTGATCGGCAACACCAATTTCCATAGTTAAAATCTCTTTTTGGCGAGGGGTAAATTTTCCTGAGACAGGAAATGTTCTACCAATGTCTCTCACGTAGTTATTATATTCACAGCCCACATCAAAGATTACCAAATCACCTGCTTCCATAACACGATTTCGTCTGTTGTAATGTGTTGCCAAAATACGCCAAGGCCACAAGGAGTTTGAGCCAGATTTTATAATGGAACCAAAAGCCAAACGTTGAGCGCCCAGTTTTTTGTATTGACCTTCCAAAACTCCCTCCAAATAGCGTTCATCTACTCCTGGGTGTATGCTTTTGGCTGCTTCTATAATGCTACTTACGGTAATGCTTGAAGCCTTTTTCATCAGTTCAATTTCAGGATTTGATTTTACCATGCGAACCTCTGCAATGGCTTCATAACTGTTTTCAAATCTCGAAATGTTGTGCTTGTTTTTCAAAGCTTGTAGTAATACTTGAATAGGTGAATGTGTCGCTATATAGTTGTTAGAAGCGAAACCAATGTTACCTTCCCTACCATTGTTTACTAAGATGTCAATATTTGTTTTTGAACTGATATATGCTGAAAAATCATCAATGTTTTTTAATATAAGCCCAGATTTGATGGCAATTTCTGAGTCCTTAAGAAAAGGACGACCGGGAAAATCGTTTGGACGTGAATTACTATGAAAACACAGGTCCATTTCTGGTGTGAAAACTATTTGGTTACCAGAAGCTACCTCAATGGCCAGAATAGCATTTGGTAATTCTAAACCTGTGAAATAATAAAAGTCATCCAGTTGTCGAAAGGTTTCACCATATGAAAAGCCATCTTTTGCAGGAATTAACACCAAGCCTGTGTTGTTTTGTGTTTTTAGCTGTTTAACTAACTTGGTACGACGTTGTGCCAACTCTTCTTTACTAAAGGGTAATTTTGTCCACTCAAAATAAGATTGTTGAGGTGTTTGCGCATGTGATAAACTCAATGAAAATAAGAAAAAAAGACAAAAAAAGAGGCGTTGAAACATAGTATTGATAGTTTTATTTTCCTTAAGGGTATTTTGTCTAATTACTCTAAAAAATTGTATCATTCGGTCGTTGGTTGGCACATGGTTTTTGTTATTTTATCTGAATAAATATTTTTTTAAACCTTTGAGGAAATTCATCTTTTAGATGAAACTTTTCATTTGTAAATGGATGTATAAATTTTAACGAATAAGCATGTAAATACAATCCTTTACCGTTTAAAATTAAATTTTTAATTCCATATTCTTTATCTCCCAAAATCGGATTTCCAATGTTTGACAAATGTATACGCAATTGATGTCTTCTTCCTGTTTGAGGTTTTAATTCTATCAAGTTGAGTTTGCCGAATTTTTTTGAGGGAACCGATTCAATTAATGTAAAATTCGATTGAGAATTTTTGCCATCAATTTTTGAAGTGATTAATCCTTGATGGTCCATTTCACCAATAGTAATGGCATAGTAGGTTTTCTGAATTTTTCTGTCTTCAAACATTTTATTTAAAGCACGAATGCTACTGCTCGTTTTCCCTACCAATAAAATACCTGTGGTTGCAAAATCTAATCGGTGAACAGGTTGTGGTGTTGTAGTATCAGGAAGAGTACTACGTTCGATGTTTTGAGCTAGGGCATTGGCAATGGTTTTAAAACTATTTCCGCTGACCAATATACCAGCAGGTTTATGAATTACAGCTAAGTGTTCGTCTTCAAATAATACTTCAAGTAAAAAGACCAATTTTTTCTTAGGACTAATTTCTTTAGGAATGAACAACCTAATGGATTCACCACCATTTATAAAAGTAGCCGAATTAGCAATGGAGTCATTAACCGTAATATACTGTTTCTTTAATGCTTTCTTTAAGGCTGATTTGGTTAAAGTTACATTGAAAATACCTACACCATATTCTTGAAGTCGAATAGGAGTAGGTAATTTTGGAACAATATGGGTTTCGGTTGTTATTATAATCGTATTATTTAATGTGCCATAATTTTTATGCTATGATTTACCACCATCGGCGGGCTCTCGGCTTGGAATACAGCAAGAATTTTCGAGCTATAAAATCAAGTTTGTTAAAAGTAATAATTTTGAATTTATGAAATTGGGCAAACAGAATTATGTTTATTGCTTATATGGGCTCCCAATGTAATAGGGGTCGTCCATAGCCTTTCGAAAAGCATTAAGTGCCTCAGGCGATGAATTTATACGCCAATCAAGTTCCTTATTAATGTTAAACCAGGTGAAAATTTTAAGTCTGGGGTATTCGGTTTTTATTTTGGTAAATGCATCAGTAATCCAGGCAGCTTTATCAAAATTGTCCGATTGAAATTCACCAGTACCAAATTCAGCTATCATCATTGGTTGTTCGCCAAGAACTGAGCATGAGTCATATAATGCTCTAAAACAATTGTCGAAATCACGGAGAGGACGAACACCACCCCATGGATCATTTGGATAAAAATTATAGCCGTCCAATCCAATCCAATCCACATACTCGTCACCTGGCCAATAATTTGAAACATCGTTCCATGACTCTGTTGATAAATCTGTCGATGGACCATGAGGAACCCATAACCATTTTACGTTGTCGGCACCATTTTTTTTAAATCGATCGACAACATATTTCCAAACTGCAACCACTTTTTCCGGACCACCATTCACGTTTCCGTTTTTATTGCCGCTCCAAACATACCAATTCCCATTAAATTCATGCAAAAAACGAATCAGCACTTTTTGATTAAATGCCTTGGCATCCTTGGCAAAGCGATCTATATATTCATCATATTTTCCATTTAGCACATCATTAAAACCGTTGTACCCATTTAGACCTGTTTGTCGGGTATTATTGGGATCTGCAGAGGGCCAAAACAGTTCCCATGTGAGGTGAGGAATAATACCTCTTTTGTATAGTATATTACAGCTTTTGGTTGGAAATTCATCATCCCAAGTTGGGAACCAAACAACTGAACCAATTTTACGGTCCAGGATTTTCTCAAAGTCATTAATCTCGTGTACATCGGCGCTTGGAAGAGTTTCATTTCCATTTTCTGGATACATTCCTATAACACATCCATCCCAATCCCCTTCTTTTAATGAGGTTTTATTTGTTTTATTCATACAACTATAAGAAAGTAGAAAAGTGGTGATAAGAATTAAATAGGGTATTACTCTTTTCTTCATAATATGTTATTTTGTTATTATTATTTCCTCTTTTTTTCAAAATGTACAACGGTCTTGTATATGAAAAGAAGCTAGTTAATTACTCCTTTTTTACTGATTGTATAAATATATTAAAAAAGTGTAAGCTTTAATGACCTGCACCTGATAAGCCATTTTTTAACCGTTGTTGAAATGCGTTTTAATTAAATAGGATTCTTATATTCCTAATTTATTGAAACTATTTATTAGCTATTATATATCTTGTAGAATTCTTTAATTCTTTTTTAACTATGAAAAATTTAGTGCTAACAACGGCAATCATCTTTTGTACTATTATGACTTATGGGCAAACTGAAATTGTTCCAAAAACTCCCTTCACCAAAACGTATTTGGCCGTTTGGAGTGTAGCTAGTGATCACTGTTTAGACGTTGCCAAAACAATGCCAGAAGAACTGTATTCGTACAAGCCAACATCTGTAAGTAAGTCTTTTGGAGAGCAAATGGTCCATATTGGCTATACTGTGGAGCTACTTACAAAACGGTATGTACAAGGAATGGAGGTAAAACCAAATGCTCCAGATGCTTCCAAGATGACAAAGGCTGAGATTCTTGAATTGTTGGAAAATGCGTTTGCCTATACTACTAATGTAATCCATACCATAGAACAGGGACAATTGGATGAGTCTTGTGTAATGTATCATAGTGGCAATACTGTGAGTAGGGCGTTTGCCTTTTTTTATGTACAAGATCATATGGCCAACCACAGGGCCAAAGCAAATTTGTATCTTCGAATGAATAATGTACAACCACCGGAATACACTTGGTAATCAATACTATATTAACTCATTGAAATTAGTTGTTTTGATTGAAGCTAGCTTTCTTGTGTAAGGTTTGTTGCGAGGGTTTTCCTCAGGAAAATCACACGTAACAAAACAGCAGCGACCTTTGGTAAAGCCTAAA
>CAXMOE010000089.1:10898-11149 GCA_964194835.1 uncultured Flavobacteriaceae bacterium
TTAGATACTACAAATGTTTTTAGCAAGTTTTTACTTAAAGCATTTGGCACTTCAGATATTAGCGCATAATTTCCAGTTTCCAGAGTGGCAGTGAAATACCCAATGTTACCCTCTGGCATATCGTTAACACCACCTAAAAAAGTAATAGCAGAAGGGGCAGGTTCTATTAATCCTTTCGGATCCGCCCAATTCATCCAATTCTCCAATTCCTTTAGACTTGCATTTTTATCGAGCTTAACAAGATTAATATC